>JAEINW010000347.1 GCA_016342715.1 Salinivirgaceae bacterium
AGCATGAAATTTATTTTTATGAAATTATCTGCATGCATCGCCATCTTTAATATTAAATATCTAGGTGATTTAATTTACAGCCTAACTTTTTTCTGTGAACCGTTTTTAGACAGCCTCACATAAAAATATTATCAATAAAAAAACCGAAGTATAAACTTCGGTTCGTAAAACAATAACATTAATTGTATTCAATTAAAATTTGGCTTTTAAGGCAAGAATAAAATTCCGTCCTGGAGCCCCAAGTCCTGAAGAATAAGGTTTATATCGTTTATCTAAGATATTCTCAATACTAGCAGTAAGTGAAAAATTCTTATTTATTTGATAAATTGATTTTAAATTAAGGGTAAACCATGCAGGAGAATAAGGATTGTCATTTTCGTCTAAAGCGTAGATATATGTTTTACCTCTTTCGTCATACGGAAGGTTATCATAGCTAACTTCACCACTATAAACTGCATATAAATCGCATTTAAATTTTTGCACTGAATATACTAAATGGGTGGTACCAAACCATGGCGCAGCATGTCTAGAAGGGCTAACTGTTCCATCTTCCATTTCTTCTTCGCCTTTTTGAACATTGAATCTTGATTTTAAAGTAAAACCTAAAGGTAGTTTTGCATCAATGCCTGCTTCTAAACCAACAACATGTGCATTTGCCGCATTTTGTATGGCTACTACTAAACTGGTATCTCCTTTAAATATGATACTATCCTGACCATTATATTTGAAGGGTCTTCGAACCATTGCGTTATTAAGCAGGGTATAATATCCGGTTAGCTCAATTTTAACTACATCGGCAAAAATGTTTGATACACTTAATTCTGCATTATAGGCATATTCTGCATCTAAATCGGCATTAGGAATTACTAAAGTATTTTCTGCAGGTTCAAATATTTTACCAATATCATCCACATTTGGGCTTCTGAAGCCGGTTGAAACATTAGTGTTAATCCAACAATCATTTATAGGATTGTAAACTAAACCAACACTACCAGTAAGAGCTCCTTGATTTATTTCTGCGGAGGTAAAAGGAAGATTAAATAGGGCAGTATCAAAGGCTGAATTTAATGTAAAATAATTATAGCGTGACCCTAAATTTAAACGCAATTTTTCAAATATCTGGGAGCTATAGGTCGCATAAACAGCGTAGGAATTCCAATCAGAATTTGGATAACGTGATTCAACAGGATTTTGATCAAAAGAAAAAATATCTTCAGAATAACCTTTTGAGTCAACATCATTTAATACCCATTCCACTCCATAGAAAAGTTGATTTTTATCGTTCAATTTCCTGTGAAAATCAATATTCGATGAATATGCCCATACTTTCTCAGTTTTAACCTCTCTAGTTTTTTTGTTAAGCTGTCTATCAATACGACTTTCTTCAAAAAACTGTCGAGAAAACCTAAAGGATACCTCATCGTAAAATTGATTTGAATTGTAATTTTTTACTTCAATGGTATTCATCGACCAAATTTGTGGACCATAACTCCATTCTCCATATTTTAATGTGCCGCTTTTATATTGAAGGTGCTTATCGTACCTTGAGTAATCTGACGTTTCAGAATAAATAAAGCCATAATTAACATCCCAGTTTTTATTGGGTGAGAAACGCACTTTTTGCATAAGATTAATTTGCGAATAGCCAGAAGGAACCTGTACTTGGGTATCATCATTTGCTAATACAGAATCAATACCATTAATACGCTCTACATATTCGTTTTTTAAATAATCATCAGGTCCGTGACTACCCATTTTTAAATCACCAAATTTGTTGTACGAAATGCTTGTTAACAAACCAATTTTTTTCCATCCAATATTAAAATCAGCATGTCCGGTCATTTCGTTACTTGCCGAGCCATAACGGGTAACTGCTGAACCTTTTATTAGAGCTTTTCCATTTTGCGATAATTTAGGTGTTAAGGTTGAAAAACTCATCACTCCGCCAATGGCATCGCTACCGTAAATAACGGAACCCGGACCAAATAAAACTTCAGTTTGCTCTATACTGAATGGATCAATAGATATAATGTTTTGAACATTACCAGCTCTGAAAATTGCAGTATTCATACGTACACCATCCACAGAAATTAGCAAGCGATTGGTAGAAAAACCTCGTATCATTGGACTTCCACCTCCTTGTTGGCTTTTTTGAATAAACACTTCACCTGAGCTGCCAATTAAATCAGCAGAAGTTTGAGGGGCTTGTAGCTCAATTTGTTTTGATGTAATGCTTGTAATTTTTGCAGATATTTCTGAACGATTTTGTGCCCATTTATTTGCAGCAATAACTACTTCAGAAATTTTAATGTTATTTTCATGTAAATAAACCTTTGAAGCAGAAACAAGAGAATTGTAAGTCATTTTTTTCAATTCATAGGAGGGATGCTGAAAATATATTTCATCCGCTTTTTTAAAAATTGAAATATCAACACTACCATTTAAATTGCTCAATTGAAACTTTTTTTGATCAGAACCAAACACCATTACATTTTCAATGGATTGCAAATCAGTTTCATCTAGAATAGTTATGGTTTGAGAATTAAGTAGGGTAGTAATTAATAGCAGTAAGCTAACTGTGGATAGTATTTTCATTAGACTCGTAAACTTTAAATTATTTAAAAAAAATTATCTGTTTGAATAAGTAAAAATCATGCCAAAGTGCTTGAATTTTTAAAAAATATTAAGTAATATTGATAGTATGTATATATGTAAATAAATACATGATATAGAATTACTCTAAATAGAAAATTTTAATAATTATATTTTTTAAGTTAGGAGCTGATAATAATAAAAATTAGTAATTAAAAAACTTATTATAACTACATATGTTAACTTGATGAATATTAATTGTAATCGAATTTTTATTAAACATCAAAAATAAATAAATACAAATTAACTAATGAATACTAAAATTGCACTTGCTAAAAACATTTTTAAGAATTCATTGTTTTGATTTTGATTATTGTTAAATCTTGAAAGAGATTATTGTAATAGATAAAAGTAATAAACTAATTAAAACCTAAATTGAGCGATTCATAAAATCAGGTGGTCATTTAGTTTCACCATGAGTTTTTTTTATGCCATATATTG
>JAEINW010000348.1 GCA_016342715.1 Salinivirgaceae bacterium
GTGGTGATTTGCATTTGCGAAAAAGTGGTGAAAACCAATTGCGAAAAATTGGTGATTTTAAATTTGCTATTTACACCTTTCAATGAAACGTGTGTGTTTAAAAATTTAACCAAATTTTTCAATTTTGTAGAATGTAGTTACTCACTTCGTTCGTGAGAACGCTACCGCTAAGTTCCTCCCTAATTTTAGCGCAGGCTGGGGAGGGTGAAAAATACTTTGATTAATTTTTAAAGTAGTAAAGTAGATTTAGTTCAAATGATTATTTGCGTATGGCTGAAAGCCATAAATAATATAGCTTAGGGCAAGACCCTAAGTTATTTGTTGTTAATAACAAGCGATGCAAGCATAAAATTTATTTTTATGAAATTATCTGCATGCATCGCCATCTTTAACATTAAATATCAAAGTGATTTATTTTAAACCCCAACTTTTTTCTGTGATCTGTTTTCACTATCATAAGTAATAAAATAACAATCACTCACAAATTAGAAAAGAGCTAAAGTTTTTTACTTTTTTGACACCCTCTTTTGTGATTAGAAATATATAGTATTATAATTCTTTTAAATATTGCTCTACTTGATTTACAACATTTTGTGGAGTATATCCAAATTTTTCGTCTAAAACATTGTAGGGAGCTGAGTGCCCAAAATGGCTTAAGCCAATCGATTTCCCTAATGGTCCAACGGCACCACGTAAGGTTGATGGTAATCCAGCAGTTAATCCTAAAGTTGGAATTGAAATAGGTAAAACTTCATTTTGATATTCTTTTGATTGAGTTCTAAATAATCCTTCAGAAATAATAGAAACTATTTTAATTTTCAATCCTTTTTCTTCGCGTAAAATTTTTGCACCATCAACTAATGTAGCAACTTCCGATCCGTTTGCTACCAAAATAATATCAGGGTTTTGAACATCTTGAACCACATAAGCACCTTTTTTAGCCTTTAATGCCGATTCATATTTTGTTCCTGATGTTACAGGAAGATCTACAATATTTTGTCTCGATAGAATTAAGGCTGTTGGCGTTTTTGTATTTTCCATGGCCATTTGCCAGGCTACGGTTCCTTCATGCACATCGGCAGGACGTAAGGCTAGTAAACTTGGATTCCCTGAATGATTATGCAATTCTTCCATCAAACGAATTTGAGCTTCTTGTTCAACGGGTTGATGAGTCGGGCCATCTTCGCCTACTCTAAAAGCATCGTGAGTCCAAATGTATTTAACAGGTAATTCCATTAAAGCCGACATTCTAACGGCCGGTTTCATATAATCGGAAAATACAAAGAAAGTTCCGCAAGCAGCAATAAGGCCTCCATGTGCAACAATACCATTACATATAGCTGCTAAAGTTAATTCAGCAACTCCGGCTTGCAAAAATTTACCTGAAAAATCACCTTTTTTAAGTTCAGTTGTATTTTTCAAGAACCCATCAGTTTTATCAGAGTTAGCAAGGTCGGCTGATGCAACAATCATGTTGTCAACATTTTTTGCAAGTTCGCCTAAAACAGTTGCTGAAGCATTACGAGTTGCATTGTTTTCTTTTTGTACTATTGCAGAATAGTCAATATTAGGAACTTCACCATTTAAAAACGAAGTTAATTTTTTTGCTAACTCAGGGTTTTCTTTTTCCCATTTTGCTTGAGTAGCATTATGCTCTTTTACATATGCCAATTTAGTGGCATGTGCATCTTTATATAATTCTTCAACTTCAGGGAAAATTACAAATGGATTTTCACTATTTCCGCCTAAGTTTTCAATAGTTTTTGCAAATGATGCTCCAGCATTACCTAAAGGTTGACCATGAGTAGCGCATTTTCTTTCGAAGCTTTCACCAGATTCTGTGATTGCTCCTTTACCCATAATGGTTTTTCCAATAATTAACGAAGGCTTATCAGTTTCTAATTGAGCATTTTTTATAGCCTGGCGAATTTCTTCGGCATTATTTCCATCAATAGTAACAACATGCCAGTTCCATGCTTCATATTTTTTTGCAGTGTCTTCTGAAGTTACTACATTGGTATCCGTTGAAAGCTGAATGTCATTTGAATCATAGAACATAATTAAATTCGATAATCCTAAGTGACCAGCAATTCTACCTGAACCTTGTGAAATTTCTTCTTGAACTCCACCATCAGAAATAAATGTGTAGGTTTTATGAGCCATCCATTCTCCAAAGCGAGCCACTAAAAAGCGTTCGGCAATTGCAGCTCCAACAGCCATGGTGTGCCCTTGTCCTAGTGGACCTGATGTATTTTCAATTCCACGTGAAGTATCTCTTTCTGGGTGACCAGGTGTTACGCTACCCCACTGTCTGAAATTCTTTAAATCGTCAAGATTAAAAGTTCCAGTTAATGCTAATTGCGAATAAAGCATTGGAGACATGTGTCCGGGATCTAAAAAGAAACGGTCTCTGAAAGCCCAATTTCTATCATTAGGATCGTAATTTAAAAACTCAGAGAAAAGAATGTTGATAAAATCGGCTCCGCCCATAGCTCCACCAGGATGCCCTGAATTGGCTTTTTCAACCATTGCTGCTGATAAAATACGAATATTATCGGCTGCTTTATTTGCTGATTTGTAGTTCATATAGTTAGTTTTTTTGTCAAATTACTTTAAAAATAAGTCCCCAATTTTTTAGAAATGCTTCTTAAAAAATAAGTTGCAAAATTACCTTTTATTTGCAAATGATCAACATAATTTGCGAATTTGTAGTTATTGTGCTAGAATTTAGTTGGTTGGCTAAATTATTAAGTGGATTTATTTTTGTTGAAAGCTTGCAAACTTGCCTGACGGTAGTCAGGTTTCGTTGCAGCTGCTTTAGTTTAGTTTTGCTGCAGGCAGTTCTTTGTCCTCGGTTCAATAAATAATTTTGATGGTTATCCCTATGTCAACTTAAATTAAAAAATTAGAAAAAGTCGGTTAATACATGCAGACAATTAATTTGCCTGTAAGGCATATTTATTTCAGCCGGAGGCATCGCCTCCGGTATTGAACATTTGAAAAATCGTTTCAAGCAGAAATATTAATGATACCCAAATTGAGCGATTAGCTATTGCTATTCTGCTCAATCGACTGAGTTATTGTAAGGTT
>JAEINW010000349.1 GCA_016342715.1 Salinivirgaceae bacterium
GGTGAAAAATAAACCATTAAAAATGTCCACTTGAACAACTTCAGTCTCAAAAACCATTAATTTTGTCTATTATACCAGGAATTTCATAAAAATCAATTTTATGCTTGCATCGCTTGTTGTTGACAATAAACAACTTAGGGCGTTGCACTAAGCTATATTATTTATGGCTTTCAGCCATAGACAAATAATCATTTGAAGTAAGTACCCTTTAATAAAAAGAATACCACCAGTTTATTTCCTAAAGCAATAAAATTATTGTTTACAATGTTTTAATAGACTGTAAGGCTAGCATATTTCAACTTGAGGCAACGCCCCAAGCACAACCAACCGTAAAAACCGTCGCAAGCAGCCAAGTTCAATTAGCAGCAAAAATCAGCATGCGACGAAACAAACAAGTTACGTTTTATTGCTTTAAATCAGTAAGCCTGTATTTTTTAAGTTGCAAACAAAGAAAAATAAAAAGTCTTATTAATCCCGAAAGCGCAGAGAATAGGGATCTTGTGTCTTTTTCACCGATGCTCGCAGGGAGCTAATTTATTTTCTTAGCGTTATTATTTATGACTGTCCTTTTTCAAAAAATTTAGCTTTCTCCACAACTTTTCAAATTGATCCAAAAATCCCAACTGATATGGTTGGGGTTTTTATATTTCAATCTCATTTGTTTTATTTTATCAATTCAACGGCACTTTCAATTAAATCAGCTCGTTTTTCAGGTTTGCTAGCTTCTTTTAGTTTTTTAATGTCGAATTGAGAACCATCGCCACGTAAAAAACATTTGCAGGCTACTTTCCACAATTTGCGTTTTAAAGGTTCTATCAGTTGGTATTCGTTATGCACTAAATGAATAAAGTAATAAAACTCATTGGTGGTACCAGACCAAACTACTGGGCTATATATTTCTTTGCCCGAAAAAACAGTTTTAAAATTTGCCATGGGATTGTCGCTGGCAATAAATTCGTTTTCTTTTAAAAACTTATACAAATCGGTTATTTTATCGGCTTTTGTTTCTGAAAATTTATAGGTAAACGAATAGAGCGATATTCCTTCGCTTTTTTGTTTGTCACTTTGTGTAAATAATTTTTCAATATCGCCACCTGCATCGGAGCGTATTCTTTTTAAAAATGAATTTTCGGGTAAAGCCTGATTAAAAAAGCGGTCGTATATATCAACTTCATTAATTTTCAACTCTGTTCCTAAATGATGAAATAATTCCTGAAGTTCTAAATAAATTTTAACCAAGGCAACTTTCAATAATTGAATAACAAATGTTTCGGTTTTATGTGTTGGATTGATATCAAAATCCTGACTTTTAGGATCCATAAACTCCACAAAATACTGGTGTTCTTTTATAAGTTCAATAATATCGTTAAACCTCACTTGCAATTTGGCCATGGTATCGGTATACCATCGCTGCTGACGCAACAAATAATCATCTTCGTTTATCAGCTCAATAATATTATTTACATACTGAGTAGCCTCATTTGTAATTAAGGCATAGTAATATTCAGCTTTTGCCGACAGTGGCCGATGATAATTAATCTGCCACATAGGCTCAAAAGCTGGCGTAACTGCTTTTATTTTCTTTTGTAATTTTACAAACTTCTCGTTTGAATTATTTTCTTCGAGCCAAGGTTGTAGACCTTTGTATAAAATATCGTCGAGTTTAATTAGACCGTTATTCAAAATAGTAGATTTATGTTTACTTATTTTTTTTCCAAAGTTAAAAAGATTATTATTTAAACTAGGAATTTAAACACTTTTAAACCATAAAAATAGAGGCTGCTGAAACTGCAAAATTAATCATCGCTAATATGCAAAGTGCAGTGAGTCATTTTTTCAACTTTTGAAGCTTTCTATGCATTTATTTAACCTGAAAGCTTTTTTTGATAGTTTCTTGTTGAAAATAAAACAATTTGGCTTACTAATTTTTAGCTAACTCATATGATGACCCATCAACTTCAGGGTGATCTGATATAAATAATCTATCGTTTTGAAAGTAATAATAACCTGACCTCGACATAAGAAACTATAATAGAATGTTAATAATTATGTGTTTCTATGATTTACAACTGTAGTATCAAGCCTGCAGGCAGGTAATCAGACACAAGAACGGCAAAGCCCTCACCTAAGTAATCAAGAATTATGTACATATTTTTATTGAATCTTGATACCTGTATGCCGACAAGACAGGCTTTGTACTTGATATAATAAAACAGATTTCAAAAAAAAGATTGAATGCCAGATATTTGTAATGAGTTTTATTTAGAACTGAGGCTAATTGTGTTCAGTTTCTTGCTTTAGTAAGTATGAAAAAGATTAATTGAGTAAAGAAGCGGTTTGTAGAGGAAGGATTAGAAATAGCATTAATCGGGCATAAAGGTCAAAGGGTTTATAAAAAGAAGGTTGACGGAGATATAGAGGCGAGGTTGATAACATTAAGTTATAGCGAAGCCTCGCAAGGCTTCGCTCGGTAGTCGCTACGGATATTGACGGACAAAGCTGTTAAATTAGAATATATAGATGAGATATCACATGAAACTGTTCGTTGTCTATAAAAAAAACGAATTAAAACCGTGGAAAAAGGGCTGGGTAATCCCTCCATTGTAAAACGGTGATTTTGTAGCTAATATGGAAAAAGCATTAGAAGTATATAAACGGGAGTATGACCCGAAATTTCCCGTGGTCTGCATGGATGAATCGCCAAAACAATTTATAGGAGAAACAAAAAAACCAATAATGGCAAAGCCTAGTAGTAAAAAAAAAAATATGACTATGAATATCAACGAAATGGAGTATGTAATATTTTCATGACAAATGAATCATAGCAGGGGAAACGATATGTTAAGGTGACCAAAGCTAAGAAAAAAAAAGGATTGGGCGGAATATTTAATGTTTTATATCTAAGATTTCATTGAATATCGAAAAAAGATTATTCGCTAACGCTCATGAGAAAAGTTATTCGCTAACGCTCATGAGAAAAGTTATTCGCTAACGCTCATGA
>JAEINW010000350.1 GCA_016342715.1 Salinivirgaceae bacterium
ATTTGACCTGACAACGTCCGAAGGTCTTGTCAGCGTCTCTCTCACGAAATAAAACTAAGTAGTTAACTACAGCCTCTAAAAGTTTAAATGCTTATTAATATTGGCTCTTTTCTAATTTGTGAGTAATTGCTATTTAATTCCTTATGATAGTAAATCAGTGAGACTATATTTTTTTGAATTGAAAACTAATAAAAAACAAAAATTCGAACTAATCCCGAAAACGAAGTGTATCGTGATCTTGTGTCTTTTTTCCCCGATGCTCGCAGCGAGGTAGTTTATTTTATACTTAATTCGATGGCATTCATAATAATCTCATTTAGCTCATTATAATGCCAGGGTTTAGAAATAAACTTGAATAATTTGTAATCGCGATAAGCTTTTGCAATATCCTTATTCTCACTATATCCCGATAACATAAGTCTTTGAGGTGGAATTCCCGGAAATTTAATATTTACTTCTTTCAATAACTCCACACCTGTCATTTCAGGCATTTTTTGATCGGTAATTATTACATCAACTTCATGTTCTTTAAGGAATTCAAGAGCTTCTATACCTGATAAAACAGTGATGACATTATATGCTCGACGAAATATATTTTTAAACATTCGTAGGTTAATGATTTCATCATCAACATAAAGTATTGTGTATTTCTCTTTTCTCATTGAATTCAGTCGAAAATAACAGATTTAATAATTGCTCATCCCAAATACAATTATTTTGATCAAAGCTAATAAAATGATTGATTTTATATCAAAAATATGGGAAAGAATGAAATAGTATTTTTTTTGCAATAGCTTAGGGCTAAATAAAAAAGGACATACTTTTAGGTACATCCTTTGAATACAATTATTTATCAAATTTAATAATTTTCTTCTCTTACTTGCATGTATGCTTTTGGATGCAAACAAGCTGGGCAAGTTTCCAAGGCCTTTACTGATTCGTACACATATCCACAGTTTAAGCACTTCCACCAAACTTTTCCATCTTTTATAAAAACTTTATCTTCGGAAATGTTTTGTAAAAGCTTTAAGAATCGGCGTTCGTGTTCTGCTTCAACTTTTGCTATCATTTTAAAAGCAACTGCAACTGCTTTGAATCCTTCTTCTTCGGCAATTTTTGCAAATTCGGGATATAAATCCGTCCATTCTTCATTTTCACCTTCGGCAGCAGCTTTTAAGTTTTCTGCAGTTGTTCCAATAATTCCAGCTGGAAAAGTTGCAGTAATTTCAGTCATTCCACCTTCTAAAAACTTAAAAAAACGTTTCGCATGTTCTTTTTCTTGCAAAGCTGTTTCCATAAAAATGGCTGAAATTTGCTCGTATCCTTCTTTTTTAGCTTGTTTTGCAAAAAACTCGTATCTATTTCTTGCTTGCGACTCACCAGCAAATGATTTTAATAAGTTTTGTTCTGTGCTAGTTCCTTTTATTGATTTTTCCATTTTTTGTATGTTTTATAATTAAATTTTAACAAAATCATCTTTTCCTGCGCCACAAACCGGACACATATAGTCATCGGGTAAATCTTCAAATTTTACCGATTCTGCAGCATCATCATAAATGTATCCACAAATCACACATTTATATTTGGCAGTACTATCACTCATAGTTTTATTCTCAAGTTTTGATTTATGAATATAGGTAGGTGCATTTTTTGGAGCCACTCCATTTTTAACTTTCCGGTAATAATCATAGCTTATGGCTTCTTTGGTTTCATCAATTACTTTTGATTGCACAAGCTCTCCAATAAACATAATATGAGTTCCAACATCTAAAGTTTTTACTACTTTACATTCAATAAAAGCCATGCAATCATCCATTACAATGGGCACGCCTGTTTGACCATATTCAATGTTTTTACCTTCAAACTTATTAATGTCTTTGCCACTTTTATAACCAAAGGTTCCATAAATATCAGATGAGGTTTCTTGATGTAAGATGGATACAGAAAAAGCTCCTGTTTTTTCAATAATATTGGCTGTAAAATTGTCTTTGTTGCAGCAAGTAGCAAATTGAGGAGGTTCTGCAGTTACCTGAAAAACCGTATTCGATATATACCCATTGCCATGGTTTTTATCACCCGAACTTACAATATATAAGCCATAAGAGATTTTGAATAATGCATTAAAATCGATCATAATTTTAATTGTTTGTATTGGTTTTGAGTCTATCAAAAGTAAGCATATTTACTGTCTTAAAAAATGAGAATTTTATAAGCTTAAAAAATTTTATGCCAAAATGTTTTTACAAAACAATAAAAACAGGTAAAGCTTATTATAAGAAATGTTTAATTTCGTTTTTAGTAATCGAATTATTAAGTTTTGTAAAACATTTAGACATGAATAAAGAACAAAAGGCTAGAGAATTATTTTTAAGCAGTTATAATTGCGCACAATCGACTTTTTCTGTTTTTGCTGATGAGCTTCATGTGGATAAACAAAAAGCCTTGGCTATAAGTGCAGGTTTTGGTGCAGGCGTATGTTATCAAGGACGAAGCTGTGGAGCCGTTATAGGAGCATACATGGCACTGGGTTTACATAGTGGTAATTTATACAACAATCCAGAAATGCTTAAAGAAAATACCTATCAATTAATTAAAGAATTTAATAGGCAATTTGAAAGTATTCATGGAATAACTATTTGTAAAGAATTGATAGGTTTTGATTTGAGTACCACTCAGGGTATAGAACTTGGCAAATCGTCGGGAGTATTTAAAACAAAATGCCCCAAGCTTGTTGAAACAGCAGTAAGCATTGTTGATGTATTGATAAGAGAACAGGATTAAAAAAGCATCGGCTATTGTTTTTTTGCGAATGAGTAAAAAGCAATAGACAAAAAACCAGTAACTCAGGGTATGCTATGTTAGGTATTCATTTTGGCTTTCATTTTTAGTATCGATTTGAATTTCTTACAACTCCATAGTACAATAGTTCGTTAAATTTTAAGCGGCAATTTTGCCATAATCCAATAGTTCTTTGACAATTTTTTGATTTTTTACA
>JAEINW010000351.1 GCA_016342715.1 Salinivirgaceae bacterium
GACAAAAGGATAATGCAAGCGGCGGTAAATTGCTTGGAGGTAGAGGCAATCCGAAAAACAGTCTGCGGGCTATTGGGCAGGTTATATTCTAAATTGGCGGAGCCATACCCCTTGGAATAAATCAGCTCACCCTCTTTTATAATTCCCAGGACACCCCCTGGAACTTCGGGATCATCCCAATCTGCAAAAATGGAATCAATGCGGGCTTGTTGTAGAATAGATGTTTGGGCATGCACCTGGATGATGCCGTAAATCAATGCGAGGACTATTAAGATGCGTTTCATTTAGAAGGATTTTATTTCAGTTCAGTTTATTCAAGCTCGTTTTCAATTAAGCGATCGGTAAATAACTACTAAGCTGCTGCTTATCCGGCAGGTTTATTATTTATCGTTCTCTCATTAAAACTTATACTATAAACCATAACAGAGGTATTTGACTAACGGGATTCAGTTTTACCGGGTTTGCTTAACTGGGTGCTGTGCACAGTATGATGACCTATTTACTATACACAGGTATTATTTAACGGCTTGTGGCAATATATTCTGTCTTTTAAACGCTCCATCATTACTTGTTAGATATAAATAAAAGTCGGCAAGTCCATAATCAATATTAATATCAATCTTAAGTTCTATAAATTTCATATCAGTAGCATCTGTTACTAATTTATATCTCATGGTCTTTATCAGTCCTTTATCAACCACCTGAAACAAACTATATTTCGAAACTTTTCCAATAGCCATTGGGATCAACATATAGGATTCATTATACGAGTCCTGATTATGCATAATTCGTCCATGTACCATTGGGGTCACATAATCTTTACTTAATAGGAATCTTGCACCTTCTTCATGGTTTATTGACGTAAGAATATCCTTAACGATTAGGCCTCCTTTACTTTTCAATTTTGGATCAAGATTTTCTAACGGTATCTTCTTGTATTCTTTGGGTCCGCACGAAGTGATGAAAATAAGTCCTAGCGCCAACACAATCAACCTATTCATACTCAACTCATTTATTAATCTCATCATTATAATCGATCTTTATTCTTTTATATTTCTGTTTAGATGTAATACTCGGTACTGCGCACCGTATGAAAGCCTATTTATTGGCGCTAATTATTTGTCTTTAGAAAGTTCATCCCTAACCACCATTAGAACAAAACCTAATAGATTTAAACCTCTCCACTTCAATGGGTTCTTACAATGTTCGCTTTCTTGTGTCAAGCCAATACCCCAAATAGTATCCACTGGACTGGCCTCAACCAAAATTCTGTTTTTTGTCGATAGTAAATAGGATTCTAAATCCTTATTTTGTTTAAATTTTTCAATGTTCCCCTTTTTGACAATAGCGTATCTATTCTCAATCCAAATATCTTCTTTAAATCCTATTACTTCACGACCATATTGTTTCGCCTGGCCTGGAGAATTTGAATAGTATAATTCATCTGTTATAGCGTGTCGTTATTCTCTTTTTTTATCAGTCACGATAAACCAGGGAATTTCAAGCTTACCATTTCTGAAATATATATTTATCTCGTTATCAACTTCAACTCTATAATACAATCCTTTACTAACACTTACTTCGTCAATATCTTTCCGCTCTCCCAAACTTGTAAGTTCTAAGTAGTATGACGTATGTTTTCCGGTACTTATTCTCTTGTCCAGTATTATTGCTGTAAAATGTTCTGGTTCTGACTTATCCAAGCAACAATTAAGATAAATAACAGTACCAAAACCATATAGCCACAGAAACATAGCTACACTTGCAATTGTCAAAAAATCTTGTTTCTTATTGAAGGAAATCTCCTTTTGTTTTATTGATAGTATAAATAAAAGAGAAATCATTATGGCTATGGATTTTAACCAAACATTCGAATAATCAAATATGTCATAGTCAAAAACTGACCTTACCATTAATCCCATTGACGGAAAGATTAAGGCATAAATAACAGATGGATATGCACTCCCATTTGGTTTATCTATACGAATAAGTCCACTTGAAAATTTTATTACCAGAACAGCAAAAATAGGAATAACCAAAGCTGATAGGACAGCGTAATCATATGGTTTTGGATAAAACAGAGTCCATGCGAAAGATATTATCCCTAACAAGTTTACTAGTTTCGTAATTTTTCGAGCATTTAAAAGTTTTTCTTCTCTTAATTCTCTAGACCAACCTATGCTTTGATCGTTTAGGATTCCTTGTTCTTCGACTGCTTCTTTTACATCATTTAAGTCTACAAACTTTTGAGAAATCCATAATAACACTTCTCTGTAACCACCTAGATACTGACTAATCTTAATTTTTCGTTTCTGTTTGTCTTCAGGTATAACAAATATGTATTGTTCAGTAACGGCATAGCCTTTTATTTCATCAAAATTCAATTCCTTGGTTTTAAATATTCCAATTGAAATTAGCTTGTCTTTTTTAATTATGAATCGACCTTTATAAATATCAATTAAACCAAAAACCATGAGAGTAACCATGCCAATTGAAATTGGAATCAAAATAAGAACAAGTGTTAAGTCAATTTCATCCGTGAAAAAAGGCATAACACCCATAAGACCAAATAATCCAATTAATGCTGGTGCCATAACCCAGATAAAAATCGCCCATCCTTTTGCTATTTTGTATTCTTTCATGTTTGTTGTGTTATGCTACTCCCTTATGTCTATCACATTTATTGTTGTGCCAAAACTACCGAAAACAAAACACCCTACATCACTTATTAACAAAAGTATTTACGTGAAAGGCCTATTTATTGGCTGCCGTTATTGATTTCTCTAACAATCCATCTATTATATCAGGAATTCTGATTTTACACAGGTACCTTTCAATAGACAAACAGTCAGGCTAGTGTGAAATGACTAAAAAATTA
>JAEINW010000352.1 GCA_016342715.1 Salinivirgaceae bacterium
GACAAAAGGATAATGCAAGCGGCGGTAAATTGCTTGGAGGTAGAGGCAATCCGAAAAACAGTCTGCGGGCTATTGGGTAGGTTATATTCTAAATTGGCGGAGCCATACCCCTTGGAATAAATCAGCTCACCCTCTTTTATAATTCCCAGCGCACCTCCCGGAACTTCCGCATCATCCCAATGTGCAAAAATGGAATCAATACGGGCTTGTTGTGGAATAGATATCTGGCCTTGCACCTGGAAGATGCCATAAATTAATGCGAGGATTATTAAGGTGTATTTCATTTAAAAATATTTTATTTCAGATCAGTTTATTCAAGCTGATTTTATTTTAAGCAATCGGCAAATAACTACTAAGTTGCTGCTTATCCTGCAGGTTTGTTGTTTATTGCTCGTTCGTTAAAATTTGTACTTTAAACCATAACAGGTGCATTTGACTAACTGAATTCAGTCTTACCGGGTTTGCTTAACTGGGTGCTGTGCACAGTATGATGACCTATTTATTATACACTGGCATTATTTAACGGCTTGTGGCAATATATTCTGTCTTTTAAACGCTCCATCATTACTTGTTAGATATAAATAAAAGTCGGCAAGTCCATAATCAATATTAATATCAATCTTAAGTTCTATAAATTTCATATCAGTAGCATCTGTTACTAATTTATATCTCATGGTCTTTATCAGTCCTTTATCAACCACCTGAAACAAACTATATTTCGAAACTTTTCCAATAGCCATTGGGATCAACATATAGGATTCATTATACGAGTCCTGATTATGCATAATTCGTCCATGTACCATTGGGGTCACATAATCTTTACTTAATAGGAATCTTGCACCTTCTTCATGGTTTATTGACGTAAGAATATCCTTAACGATTAGGCCTCCTTTACTTTTCAATTTTGGATCAAGATTTTCTAACGGTATCTTCTTGTATTCTTTGGGTCCGCACGAAGTGATGAAAATAAGTCCTAGCGCCAACACAATCAACCTATTCATACTCAACTCATTTATTAATCTCATCATTATAATCGATCTTTATTCTTTTATATTTCTGTTTAGATGTAATACTCGGTACTGCGCACCGTATGAAAGCCTATTTATTGGCGCTAATTATTTGTCTTTAGAAAGTTCATCCCTAACCACCATTAGAACAAAACCTAATAGATTTAAACCTCTCCACTTCAATGGGTTCTTACAATGTTCGCTTTCTTGTGTCAAGCCAATACCCCAAATAGTATCCACTGGACTGGCCTCAACCAAAATTCTGTTTTTTGTCGATAGTAAATAGGATTCTAAATCCTTATTTTGTTTAAATTTTTCAATGTTCCCCTTTTTGACAATAGCGTATCTATTCTCAATCCAAATATCTTCTTTAAATCCTATTACTTCACGACCATATTGTTTCGCCTGGCCTGGAGAATTTGAATAGTATAATTCATCTGTTATAGCGTGTCGTTATTCTCTTTTTTTATCAGTCACGATAAACCAGGGAATTTCAAGCTTACCATTTCTGAAATATATATTTATCTCGTTATCAACTTCAACTCTATAATACAATCCTTTACTAACACTTACTTCGTCAATATCTTTCCGCTCTCCCAAACTTGTAAGTTCTAAGTAGTATGACGTATGTTTTCCGGTACTTATTCTCTTGTCCAGTATTATTGCTGTAAAATGTTCTGGTTCTGACTTATCCAAGCAACAATTAAGATAAATAACAGTACCAAAACCATATAGCCACAGAAACATAGCTACACTTGCAATTGTCAAAAAATCTTGTTTCTTATTGAAGGAAATCTCCTTTTGTTTTATTGATAGTATAAATAAAAGAGAAATCATTATGGCTATGGATTTTAACCAAACATTCGAATAATCAAATATGTCATAGTCAAAAACTGACCTTACCATTAATCCCATTGACGGAAAGATTAAGGCATAAATAACAGATGGATATGCACTCCCATTTGGTTTATCTATACGAATAAGTCCACTTGAAAATTTTATTACCAGAACAGCAAAAATAGGAATAACCAAAGCTGATAGGACAGCGTAATCATATGGTTTTGGATAAAACAGAGTCCATGCGAAAGATATTATCCCTAACAAGTTTACTAGTTTCGTAATTTTTCGAGCATTTAAAAGTTTTTCTTCTCTTAATTCTCTAGACCAACCTATGCTTTGATCGTTTAGGATTCCTTGTTCTTCGACTGCTTCTTTTACATCATTTAAGTCTACAAACTTTTGAGAAATCCATAATAACACTTCTCTGTAACCACCTAGATACTGACTAATCTTAATTTTTCGTTTCTGTTTGTCTTCAGGTATAACAAATATGTATTGTTCAGTAACGGCATAGCCTTTTATTTCATCAAAATTCAATTCCTTGGTTTTAAATATTCCAATTGAAATTAGCTTGTCTTTTTTAATTATGAATCGACCTTTATAAATATCAATTAAACCAAAAACCATGAGAGTAACCATGCCAATTGAAATTGGAATCAAAATAAGAACAAGTGTTAAGTCAATTTCATCCGTGAAAAAAGGCATAACACCCATAAGACCAAATAATCCAATTAATGCTGGTGCCATAACCCAGATAAAAATCGCCCATCCTTTTGCTATTTTGTATTCTTTCATGTTTGTTGTGTTATGCTACTCCCTTATGTCTATCACATTTATTGTTGTGCCAAAACTACCGAAAACAAAACACCCTACATCACTTATTAACAAAAGTATTTACGTGAAAGGCCTATTTATTGGCTGCCGTTATTGATTTCTCTAACAATCCATCTATTATATTGATCCACTTCTTTATTATTAATTCTGCTTCCATGGTATTTTTTGTGAAACCATTTGAGATATATCTAA
>JAEINW010000020.1 GCA_016342715.1 Salinivirgaceae bacterium
AACCAACCATTTTAATTTATTACGCTTTTTTCCCAATTCTTGAAGTTATCCAATTGATTCTTCATTTTCCGTAACCCTTCAACATCGTCCCGAGACTCGGGATCGGCATTACTGAATCGAAATAGCTTTTGTGGATCGCACTCTTTGTTCTGTCTTCCCTCTCTCCGCTTTGCGGTTTCTCTCCCAGGAGAGAACTTGCACCTATTAATCAATAAGTTAATACATTACAACTTGCAAAAGCTTATTCAGCAAAAGTGCTCTCTTGGGAGAGCTGTCCGAAGGACTGAGAGGGAATAATGAGTAAATGCTTGAAGGAATTTCTTAATTCAGGACAGAGGGGTAAGAAAACTAAAGTTTTATGTTGTAAGTATTCTCACAGCAGGCGCTGTGAGTTCATCTGGATAGCGAAGCGACTGCTTCTCTTTTAAAATTACCAAACTATATAATTGCAAAACCGAAACAAATGAAAATAAAAAGCATCAAATGGATATTTAAAATAACAGAGGGTGTCTAAAAAGTGAAAAACTTTAGCTGTACACTTTCAAATTATTCGCTATCGCTCATGATCACTTTGTTATTCGCATTGCTCATGAGCTTGCAAGCAAGGTTCGCTAAGTTGAAAGAAGAGAACGCTCCTGCCTGCCGCAGACAGGGATAACGCTGAAAAAAAAAACTGATTTTAACTTTGTTGAGGGCTAAAGCCGTTCACTGATTTGATCTGTTAAAATCTGCGTCATCCTAGCCTACCGACCAGGCAGGTGCGTTCCATTTTAAATTTAACGTTCATCTGCTTATTTTTATTTTCTATTAAATTGGTCAGATGGAACCCCGAAGGGTTCAACGGAAGCTAATACGCCATAAATAACTTAGCAAAGCGTTCTCACTGGCTTTGCCAGTAATCATTGGGGTTTGTATGCAAATTAGTACTTATGGCTATTTCAAATTGTAAGTTTTCAAAAGTTGAATCATCCTTTTTGGCCACCCTCTTTTTTATTTGATTTTCGGTTATTTTCCACCTCATAATTAATAGCCAACATCCAATCTTTAAAATCAGGATTATTTTCTTTTAATAGTGTCAATAATTCTTGTTTAAAAATGCCTTCAATCATACCTATTCGGCCAGGCCAAATTCGAAGTTTTAATCTGGCAAATCGCTTCCCCGAACTTGTTTCTTTATCATCATACAAAGAGCTTGATCCTCGAAAAATAGTGGGATATTGTTCTTTAAATGATTTAATAATATCATTCAAATTATTAAATAATTCTTCATTAGCTATTTCTTTAACTCCCATTGTAAAATCAATACTACAGCTTAAATAGCCTTTGGGGTAATTCACCACTTTGCTTATGGTTCGATTGGGGATAAAAGCCTTTGTTCCATGTTGATCTTCAATCTCAATAAAACGCATATTTATCGATTTAACGACACCCGTAGTTCCATTAACCTCAACCAATTCACCCACATCAACCAAATCGGACAATACAATGGTAATACCTGTAATTACATCCTGAATAACTCCCTGTGTGCCAAAACCAATGGCCAAACCAATAACCGATGCTGTTGCTAAATAGGCTTTTAACGAGAAACCTAAAATTTGTAAAATATATCCAAAGGCAAGAAAATAAAAACAAAAAATAATAATGCTAAATCCTAAAGTCCTGACAGAATTCCATTTGGGTTTTTTCTTTGTGAATCGGTTTAATATAATTCGTTCAATTTTACGAATAAAAAGCACCAAAACATGTGCAATAAATGCAATAACTATTACAAAAAGTACTTTCCCATAAGTGGTCTCAAAAAACGATAATAGATCTTTCATGGCGAATAATTTGAAACAAGTAAGAACTAAATATAATGAAAAAAACTAAGTCATACATGTTTCCTTAGTTTTACTTCAAATCGACCTATCGTGCATAAAAAAAGCACCTGAGGGTGCTTTTTCAATTATTTTAGCGACTTAGCTATAAGTTCTTTATATTTCTCGTGAAGTTTTTGGAGCTCTTCTTTTGATAAGGATTTTGTATACACCCTAACCATATCGTGCACTACCGAACCATAAATAACAGCAAGAGCAGCATCGAAGGCCGAAATTTTTACATTATTACGTACTTGACGTGTAATCGTTTTAAAATGACTCCAGGTAAGCTGATGTTCAATTTTGAAATAATACATATTTCTATTGGCATCCTTAAAAATATCCTGAGCAAAAGTTTCAACCCTAAATATTTTCTTTACTTGTATAGAGGCCATTTCATCAATCTTTTTTGCCTTAGCAAAAGTGATTCCTTCGTCTCTATAGAACTCTTGCAATACGCCAATATCATCAAAATCCTTTATTCCTCGAATTCTAATTGAATAATACGTGCTATTATTAACATACAAATCAGCAGGAGTACCTTCAAATGCAAATCCAGATATTTTTTTAATATTATCAGTGATTCGTAGTATTTTTTCGGTTGATTCTTTTTGATTCATCACTAAAAAAATAGAATCGGGATCTTTATCATGCGGAAGTTCGGCTCCATAGTAACCTGGAAAATAACCAAGATTTTCTAATACAAATGTATTTGGTAAGCTTCCGCGTTCCACGGTCTTTACCTGTTCTTCTTTAATAATACTACCAAAAGTTTCCAGAATCATTGTGTCAAGTATTTAGATTGTTTATTACTGCAACATATTTTTTCTTTAACAATATAAACAATGAACAATACTTTTGTTCAATAGAATCGCATACAAATTATTAATATTCCGAAAACTCTTTTAATTTTTCGCGGTACGAGGAAAACACGTTGGCTCTGGAAACGAAGCCCATATATTTTCCATCTTGTAATACGGGTAAGTTGTAATGTTGCGTTTTGGAAAATTTTTTGGCCACCTCATCCATCGATTCATCAGGATGGACAACAGGCTGAGGCATAAACATTAAATCACTAACATAGGTGTTTTCATATAGTTCTGGTTTAAAAATAATGTGCCTCACATCGTTAATAAACACAACGCCCAACATGTTAAACTCATCGTCGATGACGGGAAAAATATTTCGCTGCGATTGGGCTACAATCTTAACCAGATCGCCTAAGGTAGCCTCCACATTTACCGTTTTAAAATCACACTCAATGAGCGATCGAACATTCATTAAAGTTAAAATGGCCTGATCTTTATTATGGGTGATTAATTCTTTCCTCCGAGCCAATTGCACGGTATACACTGAATGTGTGGTAAAAAGCTTGGTTATAAAAAACGAAAAGGTTGCCGTAATCATAAGAGGTACAAACAATTCATAGCCCCCTGAAAGTTCGGCAATCAGGAATATCCCGGTTAAGGGTGCATGCAAAACTCCGGCAATCATACCTGCCATACCAATTAAGGCAAAATTATTACTGGGTAGCTTATGAAATCCCAACTTATCAACCAACAACGAAAACAATAATCCCGCATTAACACCCATATACAGGGTTGGTGCAAAAATACCCCCTACTCCACCGGCACCAAAGGTTACGGCAGCAGCAAGTACTTTGAATAGTATCACACTTAGCAATAAAAGAAGAATTACGTATCCATTATCACGAAAAACTGAAAACATTGGATTTTTGAACAAGTATTCATAATTACCCGCCAAACTACTATTAATATCCTGATAACCTTCGCCGTATAGTGTTGGGAATATGGCTAATAACACACCCAACGATATACCACCTACTAAAAGCTTAAAGTAGATGTTGTTTATTCTTCGAAATTGGTTTTCAATAAAAAAGAAGGTTTTTGTAAAGTACACCGATATTAATCCGGTAAATACGCCTAACAATATATAATAGGGCAGTTGATTTAATTTAAACAAATTGACTACATCGAATGGGTAAAGCACATTCTGACCCATAAAATAATACGAAGTAAGCAAAGCTGATGCTGATGCCAATAACAAGGGAAGAATGGAAGCCATGGTTAAATCGAGCATAATAACTTCTATCCCAAATACAATAGCTGCAATGGGCGCTTTAAATATGGCCGACATTGCACCCACAGCGGCACAGCTTAATAGCAAAGTACGTTGTTTGTAATTTAAACGGAAAGCCCGACCTATGTTTGAACCAAAAGCTGCTCCGGTCGACACTGTTGGTCCTTCTAATCCTACCGAACCGCCCATACCCACAGTTAATGCGCTGGCAATTACCGACGAAAACATGTTATGCTTGTTTATTATTCCATTGTTTTTTGAAATGGCGTATAACACATTGGGCACCCCGTGTCGTACCGGCCTGCGAATCACAAATTTTATAAAAAGTACGGCAAGTAATATACCAATGGTAGGGAAAATAATGATCCAATAACTTCTATAACTGGTATTTGCAAAGTCGTTGGCGTAATGAGAAATCAGATGCACCAAATTTTTTATCAATACAGCAGCCAAGCCAGATACTACACCAGTTACTACACTCAAAATTAAAATAAATTGGCTTCCTGTTATATGTTTTAGCCTCCAACTCAAAATCCGTCTGGTCAATGGGAATAATCTCATTACTAACAATTCATTTTTATGGTTTCCAAATGTAATGAGTCTAATGGTATTATGAAAATAATTAAACCCTAGAATGGTTCCCTCCCCTCTTTTTTTTTAAATTTCGTTTTAACACAACAACTTTATTTTACAATTGCTTGATTTCATGAGTCATTTCAACTAAATTTAATATAACTATAAGCAAAGTTTGCATGAAAAAACTATTTAATGGTTTCCTTTTATGGCGATTACGGCACATTAGCGACAGAAGCTTTTTGTTAATACTTAGCATTATTGTTGGTTTTCTAGCCGGACTTACTGCTTGGCTCTTAAAAACAGGTGTATTTTATATGCACAACTATTTTCGTGGAGATTTACATTTCGATCCAAAAAACTTGCGTTTAATTGTTTACCCGCTCATTGGAATTTCATTAACGGTTTTGTTCAAAGGCTATATTTTAAAAGATTACATAAAACACAATATTTCATCTATACTGCATGCCATTGCCAAACGTAATAGTTTGATGCGCTTACATAAAATATATTCATCTATTATAGGTGCTATATTAACCACTGGTTTTGGAGGATCTATTGGCTTGGAATCACCCATAATTTCGTCAGGTGCTGCCATAGGTTCTAATATTGGAAAAGCATGTCGTTTAAACTACAAAAGCATCACCTTATTACTAGGGTGTGGAGCATCTGGTGCCATTGCCGCCATTTTCAATACACCCATTGCAGGAATTGTGTTTGCCTTGGAAGTACTGCTATTAGATTTAAATCGCTTTTCATTAATTCCTTTATTAATGGCCTCGGTTAGTGGAGCCATAACCACCGAGTTGCTCTTTGCCGATGAAATATTTTTTGAATTTAATATAGCACAACCCTTTATGGTAAAGTATCTCGGATTCTATATTTTATTGGGAATAATTGCAGGGCTTGTATCGAGTTATTTTACAAAAGCCTATACTGCCATTGAAGATATCTTTGAAAAAATTGAAAAAAAAAAGTATCGCTTATTAATTGGAGCACCAGCATTGGGGCTGCTCATATTTATTTTTCCTGCATTTTATGGCGAAGGTTACGATGTGATAAAAGCCATGCTCGCTGGAAATGCTGACATGGTTTTTACCGATAGTATATTTGCTTCATGGGTTGATTCTGCATGGGTTTTTGCCGGGTTCTTTTTGGCGCTTATTCTACTTAAAGTAATTGCCACAACTATTACTATAGGCGCTGGAGGCATTGGTGGAATATTTGCTCCATCGTTATTTACGGGAGCCATTCTTGGTTATTTATTTGCATGGACAAGCAACAGCTTAGGAATTGCTGACTTATCGGAAAGCAGTTTTGCATTGGTAGGTATGGCCAGTGTATTGGGAGGTGTGTTACAAGCGCCACTCACCGGGATTTTTTTAATTGCTGAAATTACCAGTGGCTATGAATTAATTGTTCCCTTAATGTTAGCCACCACCATATCGTATGTAACCACAAAATATTTAAGCGCTCACTCCATAATAACCATGCAACTTGCTAAAAAAGGCGAATTAGTTACCCATCATAAAGACAAGGCTGTTTTGCATTTCTTACATTTAAAAGATTTGGTGGAAACCGACTTTTTCCCCATTAATGAAAATGCTACCCTAGAAGGATTAATTAAAGCCATTCCCTTGTCAAAACGAAATATCTTTCCGGTAATAAATAACGATGGTTATTTAATTGGGATCGTACTATTGGATGATGTTCGAGAAATCATGTTTAACTCAGAATATTACACTACAAGCATATTGAACTTAATGCACATGCCACCCGCCATAATTGATATTACCAGCCATATGGAAGAAGTGATGCAAAAATTCAACGATACCGAAGCTTGGAACCTTCCGGTTTGTGAAAAAGGCCGATATATTGGATTTGTGAGTAAATCGAAACTATTCTCGGCCTATAGAAGCCAATTAATGGATATTTCAGAGGAATAAAAAACAGGTTTTTCTAAAAAGTATTGGTTTTAGTTACAAGAGTGGTTCTTCACTGGTTAGGATGGCCATGCGACCAGAGACCTAGAAAAAATCGTGTTCGTCTCAATAAACAATATTCAAACGGCTTTACGCTTTAGAATTCTTCAGTTCACCATATATTTTCAGATCTAAGGCATACTAAGGTTTTAAGGTTCAAATTCCATTAAAAAGCAAAGCTTAATGTGTGCTATGGCATGTATATCGATAACTCCGCTGGAGTCTTAAATTCTCGGAATGCTCTGAAATAGCAAGCAGCCAAACAAAGCTTTTTGAATTAACAGCCTACTTTTCGTTGCACGAAGCCTAGTGCAATAAACAAAATAACTACTTGCAACAATTTACATTGGGACTCATGACCTTGGGCGATTGCCCAAGGCTGAATTAAAATAGCCTTTCAGGCAAACAGCAATATCTTTTTAAATTACAGCGAACGCGTGAGGACTCGCGCACGAGCCTTGCTTTTAATTAATTATTTGTGCTGGAACGAGGAAAACCTAACAGAACTCATTCCTTTATATGTCTGGTATTCGCTGCAAGAATGGTTCTTCACTGGTTAGGAGCAATACGGTATATGTATACCAATTATCTGATAAAAAACGCTATAAAAAAACAAGGTTTCTGGCAATTGCCCTTGAAACCTTGTCGTGCTAAGTGTATGAAACTTAAGTCTTAAAAGTCTTTTTAAATCAAGCTTTTTTTAATTTTTGAAAATCAGATCGGCGCCAATGGTACCCACTAATTTCTCAACATATTGTTGGCTTTGTACTTCTTTTAATTTTTCTTTGGCATAGCTCAATTGATCCTTCAGCTTCAAATTCATTACAATGGATGCATTCATAGCTTGGGTATTGAATTGGCTAATATAATTTACATGCTTTTTCCAAAGTATAATATCTTTTTGCTGTTTGTTTTTTAAACGCTCCTTGTACCACGGACTTTGTAATACATTTTCGCGTTTAAATATTTCGCGTAATTCAGCATTGGCCAGATCTTTGTTTTCGTAGTGACCATATGCCATAATATGAAGCAATATTTTTAGTGGTGGAATGGCACTTTCAATACTTCCATCTTCAAAATATTGCAGAGCCGATTTCTGCTGCGCTTCAACAATGTTATTTATTCCATCCACAAAGTCTTCCATGCTTTGCAATTCGGGTTTTAACATTTCGTTGGTAAATACCATCGATGGTTCTTCAAATATTCTTCCAAAATGATTAAAGACAAAGGTTTTGGTTATTCGATAGCCCAAACGACTTGCTAAAACCTTTTGGCCTTGGTATTCAAAATCTTCCAGCTTTTCAATACTGCCATTGGCAATCATATTTTTTGCCTTTTTTTGTTCATTAGTTAAACGACACCACAGTTCAGGAATGAGTATGCTAATGTCGTGATCGAAACGATTGTTGGGACCCACATGGCCTGCAGCGGTTGAAAAAGCCTCATAACCCGTTAATATACTCGAAAGCAAGGCATTGTTTAAATCGGTGGTTGGAACCAACATATTGAAAGGTCCTTTGGTTAAGGCTCCTTCGGAACCTGCTCCCGTGGTTGATGGCGATTTTCCGGTTAAGCTCGATATATAGTCCATAAACAATTCGGGCATTTCCTGATAATGAATCGGATTATAAACACTCAATGGACGAATTCCTTTGGCTTTATCCGACGGATTATTTCTTCTACCGGGCAGCACATTGTTTACCGGATAATGCACGGGTTTATCAGCAGGTACTTGTCTAAAGAAGCGGGTTCCTACCTTTGCCAAATAATTATCGATGGGGTTCGAGAAATCGGGGCGCTCTTGCAAGTACCTTGGGTTTTTCGAACGACTTCCATCTGCTATAATTCGGGTGTGTGACGGAGAAATAAAGTAATTTCCCGTTTTATCTTTGGCACCTTTCTTAATTATTCGTTTAATAGGATCGGTGTATTGGTCGAAGGTGATGGCATTTTCAACCATTTCCTTTCCATCGGCAACCGATAAAGGCTGGTAATTTGTGGTAAAGGTGTTTTGTTTTGAAAGATCGGATTCTGCTTCCTTATCGTATCCACGATTTACTGCTTCATCGGGGCGTTGAAAAAAGCGATACTCACAGTTTTCAACCATCTTTACACTTTTATTCTCGTATTTTGGATTTAAATATTCCAATTGCTTTGCCGGAACGGTAATGGTGGCTGAAATATCATCTTCCATTTGAATTTTTGCTGCTGCAACAAAGTCGGGGCGTAAGGAATGTACATACCACGAATTATCTTGAGTAAAGCCCACTCGAAGGAAGGATTTGCTAATTTTACGACTGTTTAACATCAATGAATGTCCGGGTCGGCCGTTAATTTTATCAATGGTAAAGTACTTTTTCCAATCATCTTTAAGCTCAATATTTTGGCTTAGTTTTTTAAGTAAAAAAATGATTCCCTTTACATAATCGGGAATGGAATTCACGTATTTGTTGTAGGCCTGAGTATGTCCTTCAAAAGGCGTAAGTAATTTTATTACCGACCCCAATGAACGTTCATTACTAAGTAAATGACGCGAGGTATGATTATCGAGTGTTGGTTCTTTCCATCTTTTGGAGAAGTCGTAGGTCAAAATCTCGTCAATCATGGCAAAGTCTTTTTCAATATCATCAATAAAGAAGTTGCTGTAAATAATTGCATTTAACAATGACTTTGAAATTTCCGATTTACCTCCGCCTGAAACGGTGCTTGGTTTGTGTAAGAAGGTTCCTTCGGCATAGGTTAAAATTAAGCGCCATTCGGGAGCAAAGGGATGTTTCTCCATGTGAACTTTGTATCCGCTGGGCAGTACATAGTAATGATCGCGTAATAATTTTATTTGTTGCGTTTGTTTATTATGCTTCCAAGTAATGGATGATTCGTACAAATTTATTTTCGCATCTTCGGGAATATAAATAAGGTTTTCATGGTTTTTATCTACCCCGTAGTTTTCGGGCATCAGGTGCATCATTTGCCCATATTCTTTTACAACATCCGCAAATTTGTAGGTAGTTCCCAAATTCTTCGATAGTTTTTCACCATCGAAAGCATCGCCCAAGTTCCTGCGTACAAATGCCAGAGTGCCTCCCGAATGCTCTTCTTCAGCCAATCCAAACATATTGGCAGAATAGCTTATTTGGGTTTTAATTTCTTTTTTAGAATATCCGAAATAGTTGTCGGCAATTAAAGTGATGATTACTCCCGATTCATCTCTGCAACTGATTTTAAAGGCTGAACCTTCGTTGTAAAGTTCATCTTTGTGTTTCCAGCACATGCCATCTTTTCGCTGACGTTCGGTAGCATCTTCAAAATGAGGCAATCCAATTTCTTTTTTCTTTAATTGGGTAAGCTGAGGAGCCAGAATAACACATCCGGTATGCCCGGTCCAATGTTTAATGTCAAGGGCTGCATCGTTTTGTGCCAGATGCGGATCACCGGCATTGCCAAAAATAGACTCCACAAAATCGAGGTTGCTTACAAATAATCCGGGAGCAAAGAAACGAACTTCCATTGATTTTTTCTCCGTTATTCCAGCTACTTCAGGGCAAACTGTAGGACGAAGCAACAAGGAAGTGAAAATCTGAGCAGGCTTGATCATTGATCCTGTAAACGGAAGAGTCAACATCTCAGCCGGAGGATTTAAGGCGGCATGTAGCAAATGTGCAAAAGCAATTTTTGGTACTGCCTTTTTATCCGGGGGAATGGGTAGTCCGCCTTTTACAATATGAAACGATCCACTGGTTGTTCTTCGGTCGTGTATCGGATTATGCAGCACTCCTTGTTTAATTCTATAGGAGCTTACATATTTGTTTATATATTCGTTTTTGTCGGGTGGCAAACTAACTTCGCGACCAATTCCTGGTTTATCCAATACGAAAGTATCATAAGGAAGGTTCAATGATTTATCAAACTCAATATCTTTTAAATAACGGTTAATAAAATCCTGAATTCTTTGGTCAGAAGGATTAGTAATGGTGTTGGAAAGCAAACGCATTTTTTCCTTATAGTTGTTTAGCAAACTTTCCGATAAGTTTATAAATTCCTTTTCGTTTCCATCCACAGAGCTTTCAAAAATGGGTTGCCCCATGGATGCTAGTTTTAAATTTATAAAACGAATAATGTCTTCTTTATTTCGCTCGCTTATTCTACTTGAACTGTGATGGTTTAAGTTCATAATTATTAAAATTATTAAGTGTTAAATAACTTCCTGTAAAGTACTTGCTTTTTAAAAGATGCTTGCAAGGATTATTAGAGGAAGTAAATTTACACAATATGAAAGCAAAAGGAAATTATATTTATAAAATTAAAACCATTCTGCGCAATATTTTAATAAAGTGACGTTTTTGGTGTGAATTTATTTGCAATGAATCATTGACAATTAGCCTGTTATCGTACTACCTTTTTAGGCTATCGTTTGCACAGAATAGGAATTTCGTAGCAGTTTTGAGACCTCTGAATTAACACGCTTACTTCATGATAAAAAGAAGGTATTTTGCTTTCAACCTAAACTCGACATAAGAAACTTTAATAGAATGCTAATAATTATGTGTTTATATGATTTAGAACTGTAGTATCAAGCCTGCCTGGTGGCGGTAGGCAGGCTTTGTACTTGATACTATAAGACAGATTTCAAAAAAGATTAAATACCAGATATTTGTATCGAATTTTATTTCGAACTCAGGTTTTTAGCTTTCCATGGCACATTTTATCGTACAAAGCTCAAGTTTAGAATATGGCTTAAAAAGCATACTATACATTCAAGACCTTGCTATTTAAGGCGTAACAGTATTTCAATCTGGCAAAAGTCAAATGGACAGTTATCGAAACGAAAAGATGGCTAAGGTAAAATTAAAAAAACCGCCTCAAAATGAGACGGTTTCTATAAATAAGTGAAATAATTCTATTTTTGAATATTTGGTAATTCCAAACCATAACCTTTTTTGCGGTCTTCTGCTTTAAGCAGAAAAGCAAATAATAAGGCTAAAACACCACAAGCTACAAATACCAACATGGGAATTGTATAGTTATAATGAGCTCCTTCAACTCCTTGCTGAATTTGCGCAGTTACTCCAGGATTCACTTTATCGAGAACCCAACCAATTAACATTGGAATAACCATTAATCCAATATTTTGAATCATGAAAATAACAGCAAAAGCAGAACCTAAGTAACGATCTTCAACAATTTTAGGAACAGAAGGCCACATAGATGCAGGTACTAATGAAAAACCTATACCAAGAACAATCATACCTGCCCAAGCTACAAATGTAGTAGCAGGAGCCAATGCAAATGCTAAGTGTACAATTATTAATAAAATTGAACCAAAAATCATAATACTAGCTCCTTTTCCTTTTTTATCAAGGAATGTTCCAAATAATGGAGTCAATGCCATAGTTCCTAAAGGCAGTAAACCTGCTATAAATGCACCTTGATCGACACTAGTACCAAATCTATTAACAAATAAATCGGCAGCATATTTCATAAATGGAAAAACCGCAGCATAAAATAACACACATAACATTGCTATGTACATAAAAGCCCTATTAGTAAATAATTTACCAATATCAGAAATTTTAAATTCATCTTCTGGTTCGGTTACTTTTACGTCATCACCGGTTTGTTTGTCTAACTTCACATCCATAATTGTATAAACAAGGAAAGTAAGCAAACCAATTACTAATAATAAAATTGCGAATGCAACTGGACGTGTAATAATTTTTTCTGCACCAGCAACACGAGTAGAAAACCAAAATGCTCCTAACATACCAAAACGAGCGGTAGCCATTTCAAGACCCATAGCTAATGCCATTTCTTTACCTTTAAACCATTTTACAATAGTTTTAGATACCGTGATGCCGGCAATCTCAACTCCAACACCAAAAATAGCATAACCAAAGGCGGCCATTTTTACCGATGGACTATAATTGGGAAAGAATGAACCTAGAAATTCATAGCCAAAGCCTCCACTTACAAAAGCATCGGTTAATGCATAGTAATTAATTAATGCTCCAACTACCATTAAACTAATAAATACAGTTCCTGTAAATCGAATACCTAATTTATCAAGTATAACTCCACCAATAATTAGAAATAAGAAGAATACATTAAATAAGGAATAAGCTCCTGTAAAAAAACCATAGGAACTATTATTCCAATCTAAACTTGCATTTTCAAGTAACATTGGCTTTAATGGTGACAATACATCGGCAAATAGATACCCTGTTAACATTGTAAATGAAATTAAAGCCAAAACAACCCAACGAGCAGTTTTAGATTCACTTAATGTTTGTTTTATTTTTTCTGTCATATTTTATTGTTTGAAAATTTTATTTAAAAAAATGCCTCGAAAGTAGTTAAATTAATTATTTAAGAGTCGATAATATGGAACTATTATAAAACACAAAAAAAACCGTCTCAATAGAGACGGTTTCTTCTATAAAATAGTAATGTTTTCTATTTTTGAATATTTGGTAATTCAAGTCCGTAACCTTTTTTCTTGTCTTCAGCTTTTAATAAAAATCCGAAAACTACAGCAAGAATAGTAAGAGCAACAAAAATTAACCATGTTGAAGAATAATCAAACATTGGTATCTCCCCTGAGACTCTAAGCGCTTGAATTTTATCAGTTATTTCACCTACAGCTACCCCCTGCTCTCTAAGCATACTAATTGCAGCTTCTGTTTTTTCGTTAACTCCAGGATTAGTTTTATCTAGTACTACTCCTAATAAAATAGGTACTAACATTAGCCCAATATTTTGCACGTAAAAAATTAAAGCATATGCTGAACCTAGTTGCTTTTCAGGTATAATTTTAGGTACCGATGGCCACATTGCTGATGGTACTAATGAGAAAGCAATTCCTAAAAGTACAACCGCAAAAATCGCAACCCAAGTTGCTGTTAAAGCTGGTATATAGAATATAGTATGAACAATAACTAGTAAGACTGCTCCCAGAATCATCATGGATGCACCCTTACCCAATCTATCATAAAGATATCCAAATAATGGCGTTAATAATATGGTGCCAAATGGTAAAATGGATGGAATATCACCAGCTGTTGATGGATCAATACCAAATTTATTTACCATTAAACCCGATGAAAATTTATAGAATGGGAAAACAGCTGAGTAAAATAAAAGACAAAGAATTGCAATATACCAAAAACCTTTGCTAGTAATAATTACTTTAATATCAGATATTTTAAAAGGTTCTTCGGCTTCAGCTTCGTCGTCAATTTCTTTATCTAATTTAACATCCATTACACTATAAACAATGAAAAGAATTAATGCTATACTAAGTGCAATTGCACCAACCAAAACAGCTGTAGGAATATCAAATGCTTTAGCTATACGTGGTGAACCAAAAAGAGCAATAAATGATCCAAAACGGGCTAATGCCATTTCTGTTCCCATAGCTAGTGCCATTTCTTTTCCTTTGAACCATTTTACAATAATTCTTGATACTGTTATTCCTGCACCTTCGGCACCAACACAGAATAAAGCAAAACCTGCAGCTGAAATAAATACTCGTTTATCGATTCCAATAATAGTTGACCCAATTTCAAAGTCTCCGGCAAATGCATAGTATTTAATAATTGCGCCAAGTATCATAACAATACCTGCTCCAATTGAAGTAAACTTAATGCCCATTTTATCTAAAATGATACCTGCGAATATTAACATAAATGCAAATACATTTAAATAACCTTGTGCACCAGTTACTATTCCCCAATCGGTTCCGCTCCATCCATATGTGCTTTGAATAAGAGTTTGTAATGGAGAAAGTACTTCCATAAATGTGTAAGCGATTAGCATGGTAACCGACACTAGAATTAAAACAAACCAGCGTGCTCCTGCATTATCCCTTAAGCTTGATTTTATAGCTTCTGTCATATTAAAAAAATTAGTTAATTATAATTAAAAAAGGAAAGCAGCATTAGCTTTCCCGTTTATATTTTATTATTTTTTAGGTATGTTTTTTAAGGTTTCAATCAACCAATTGTAGAATTTACCTACCGATTCAATATTCACTTTCTCATCGGGTGAGTGAGGAAAACGTATAGTTGGTCCAAATGAAATCATATCCCAATTTGGATAAACTCCACCTAATAATCCACATTCTAATCCGGCGTGTATTGCTTTAATTTCAGGAATTATACCATGCATTTTCTGATAAGTTTCCTGCATTGTTTTTAAAATTGCTGAATTCATATTTGGTTTCCAACCTGGATACTCACCGTTAAATTCAACACGAGCTTCAGCCAAACGGAATACATTTCCAATGGAATTAGCTAAATCGTCTTTTGCAGAATCAACTGACGAACGAAGCAAACACTGAACAACAACTTCGTTATCAATTAATTTTACCACAGCCAAATTGCTTGATGTTTCAACCAAACCAATCATATCTTGACTCATGCGAATCACACCATTTGGACAACCATAAACAGCTTTGGTTAAACGACTTTGAACGCCATCAGAAATCATTTTTTCTGGCATGTCTGTTTTTTCAATGCTTATTTTCACTCCTGGATCAGCCGATGCTAATTCTGCTTTAATTATTGATTCAAAACCAGCAACATAAGCCGCCAATTCGGCTTCCTTGTTTTCAGGAAATAAAATAGTTGCAAATGCCTCGCGAGGAATAGCATTACGTAAACTTCCCCCTTGAATATCGGTTAAATGCACCCCATATTTTTCGTTTGCCATATAAATAAAGCGAAAAATAATTTTGTTTGCATTGCCTCTTTCCAAAGGAATATCCATACCAGAATGGCCTCCTTTTAAACCTGTAACATTCACTTTGTAAGCTACATGATGAGGAGGAATTCCTTTAAGTTTTGGGTCAAAATAAAAATTACCATCAATACCACCAGCACAGCCAACGTAAAGTTCGCCTTCGTCTTCCGAATCCAAATTCATTAGAATATCTCCGTCTAAAACATCTGCTTTTAATTCAAAAGCACCTGTCATTCCGGTTTCTTCGTCAATAGTAAACAAAGCTTCAATAGGACCATGTTCAATCACTTTTGATGCTAAAATTGCCATTGATGCAGCAACACCCATTCCATTATCAGCTCCTAAGGTAGTTCCTCTGGCAGTTACCCAATCGCCATCAACATAGGCATCAATTGGATCTTTAGTAAAATCATGATTTATATCGCTATTAGCCTGTGGAACCATATCTAAATGCCCTTGAAATACGACTCCTTTTCTATCTTCGTAACCTGGAGTAGCAGGCTTTTTAATAATTACATTGCCACAATGGTCAACAATGGTTTTAAGACCTAAATCTTCACCAAATTTTTTCATAAACTCAATACATGCAGCCTCATGTTTTGATGGACGTGGAATTTGAGTTAATTGATAAAAATATTCCCAAACTGCTTTTGGTTCTAAATTTCTAATTTCTTCGCTCATATTATGTCTCCTTAATTATAATTTAAATTTCAAAGTTCCGAATTTAATAAAATTTATCATGCATGTTCAATCAATTCACATAATTAACAACAGCATGTTCTTTTTTATAAACAATATTTCGATAAATTAAATGGTATTTTATCTGTTCCACCATAAATAAATGGGTTTCCTGGCCTTGTATAAAATGAAAAATTATCTATTCGATATTTGGCCTTATTTGGATTCCAAATAAAAAATTTAACATGAGTTTCTTTTTTAAGCCGAATATCAGGAATTGGAATTGTGAAAAACACTTGATTTGATATTGAATCGCTAAGTATAAAATCATTTATTTCCATAGCACGCCAATCAATAATTTTACCATTTTTTTCCATTGATGAAACTATTTTTGCTCCTCCAATAGTATCCATAGGTGTAATACTTGCTGATAATTCAATAAAGTTATTCTCCGAAAAAATTAAGGTATCCACCATGGCTTCAATTGTTCCAATATATTCATTATTAGTTATCAAAGAACTGTCGCTATACCCTGCAACTAATTCTTTTTCATAGTTAATAAATGGGCAGGCTTCGGTATATTTATGCTTGCTCTTTTTTAACAAAAAGGCTTCTCCAGCAAGTGTATATTCTTTTTCTACTACCTCAGGATAATAAGATAGAGCAATTTGCAATAGGGTTTGATTAATTATTTCAGCTCTTCCGAAATAAAAATATTCTTTATCTGATTGCTGCAATAAATTTATAAAATCACTTTTTTTATTCTCCCGGCTCCAATAAATGGTATGATTGTTTTTAAAATTATGTTTTGCATTATAATATTCATCAATTTCGGGATAGGTAAACTTTACGACTAACAAACTATCAGGGTCAATATTTTTTTGCCAATCAATCAATGTTTCAGCCACACATTTGTAACGTTGATTATTAAAAAACTCCTGATGTCGTCTTTCTAAAAATAAGGAAGCTGATCCGACCAGCAATAATACTATTGTTAATAACAACTCGTTTCTGAAAGTCGTTTTTTTAATAAACGAAGCTAAAAATATCAACAAAAACGGAAAAGAAAAATACAATACTCGCTCATGAATAACATTGCTTACAAAATAAGAATATGTAAATCCTATGGCAATGGGAATAAAAAACCAAATGATTGAAATCCTACGATACCTTTTATATATGGATGGTTTATTCTTTGCAAAAAACACAAGGATTGGAATAATTACTAATAAAGCAATGATCCATGAATTATGAAACACATACGATATATACTGAAAAAAATAATTCAGCTCAAAATTTCCTAACCAACCTTCAATTCCTCCTTTTGATAATTGATAAAAGAAAATATTTAAGTGGGGAGCAAACAATATAAAAATACTTAGCCCTGCAAGAATATATTTGAGCCAGTATTTTTTTTCTATAAGAAAAATTCCTGTTATCCAAACAATAGCCACAAACAGCAAGCTAAAATAATGCGTATAGGTACATACTGATGCTGCAAATACATAAACCAACAAATTTTTCAGGTTGAATTCCTTATGAATAATCTTATCCCAAAAGTAAACCATCAGGAGAATAAATGGAATTCCAAAGCCGTACATGCGAGCAATTTGACTTTGTGCAACTGCATATTGTAAAAAAGCCATAAAACTGGCAGCATATAATGCAGAAGTTGAATTAAACCATTTTTTTGTAATTTTATAAACCATAAACACAGCAAAAATTCCAAAAAGAATAATGGGGAATTTAACTGCCATCTCGCTGCTACCAAATGCTTTGGTATAGTAATAATAAAATACCTGAGTACCTACTGGATGATTATCCAATTCCTTCATCCCAATTTGAATTACATCATGTAAATTTTCATAATCGAGCCTAAATAAGGTACTAAATTCATCATGTGTAAATGCCTGATCAGAGAACTTATAAAATCTAAGACCTGTGGCAACCAGAAGTATAATTAATAATGGAAGTATTGATTTATTAAATCGCTGCATTATAAATTGTCCTTAACAAAGTTTAACATTTTTATAAACAAATGATACCTCGTATTGCCTCCATAAATACTATGGTTACGATTAGTATAATAAAACATTTCAAATTGCTTATCGGCTTGTACAAATGCTTCTGAAATTTCTAAAGAATTTTGCATATGAACGTTATCATCGGCCGTTCCGTGAACAATTAACAATTTGCCTTTTAGTTTATCTACATGATTAATGGGTGAATTATCATCGTAGCCTGCTGCGTTTTCCTGAGGAGTACGCATAAAACGCTCCGTATATATATTGTCGTAATATCTCCAATTGGTAACTGGTGCCACAGCTATGCCTGCTTTAAAGAAATCGGCTCCCTGAGTCATACAATTTAAAGTCATGAATCCACCATAACTCCAACCCCAGATTCCAATTCTACCTGCATCGATATAAGCTAAACTTCCTAAATATTTAGCAGTGGCAATTTGATCAAGGGTTTCGTATTTACCCAATTGCAAATAGGTTATTTTACGAAAATCTTCGCCTCGCGATCCGGTTCCCCGGCCATCAACACAAGCAACAATATAACCATTAGCGGCCAAAACTTGCTCCCATCCCACGCCATAGCTATCTTTTACTTCCTGAGAATTTGGTCCGCTATATTGTGTCATTAATACAGGATATTCTTTTGAAGTATTAAAATCAACAGGTTTAACCATCCAGCCATTTAATTGAACGCCTTCGTCACTTGTAAATGAGAAAAATTCCTTTGGTGAAAAATTAGCACTTTCTAATTTTTTATTTAATGCAGTATTATCTTCTAAAACTCTAATTTGTTTGCCTTTTGCTTCATTTAAGGTAACAATAGTTGGTGTTGATGTGTTGGAATAATAGTTCACAAAATATTTAAATCCACTGCTAAACACAGCATCGTTGCTACCATCTTTTGTACTCAGTTTTTTAAGACCTGAACCATCGCTTTTTACCATATAAATAGACCGTTGCATAGGTGTTGGTTGAGCACTTTGGTAATACACCAAACTCTTTTTTGCATCATAACCCAAATATTCAGCTACATCCCAATCGCCATTTGTTATTTGCTTAAGCAACGAACCATCGGCATTATGCAGGTATAAATGCACATAACCACTTCGCTCGCTTGTATATATAAATTGCTTACCCTCATTTAAAAAGGTGAGATTATCAAAATACTTTTCGTCAATGTATCTTTCATTTTCCTCTGAATAAAAAACATTTGACTCTCCATTTTCAGGATTTGCATATAAAAACTCCAATTTGTTTTGTAATCGGTTTTCGCGATACAAAACCAACTTTCCGTTGGGCGACCACTTAAGTCTTGGAATATACTGATCGCTTTCTTCACCAATATTTACGGAAACAGTTTTACCCGTTTCAACATTATATGAGTGTACAGTAACTATAGAATTATCATCGCCAGCTTTCGGATATTTAAACGCTCTATTTTCAGGATATAAGGCATTGTTTTCATAAGTTGGATACATGCCTTTAAAAACTGTCATGTTAAACATGGGCACTTGACTTTCGTCAAATTTACAATAAGCAAGATATTTTCCATCGGGCGACCAATCAAATGCCTGATTGTATTCAAATTCTTCTTCATAAACCCAATCGGGAGCACCATTAATTATTTTGTTCCATTCGCCATCTGTTGTTAATTGTGTTTCTTTTCCTGTTGCTAATTCTGAGATAAATAAATTGTTATTGCGGACAAAAGCTACTTTAATACCATCACGTGATAAGGTTGCTAAACGCTGAGTCCCTTCTTCTGAAACCGGAAAAAGTGTTTTTGTAGCAATATCCCAAACATAAAAATTTGCAGTAAAAGAGCGTCGGTAAATTCGAGTACGGTTTACGTAGAAAATTATTTTCGACTCATCGGCATTAAATTCATAATTTGAAATTGCTTTTATTTCTGGAATTCCAAAATCTTTAACATCAACCATATTCTCAATAGCTTTTCCGGTTTTATAACTATATTTTACAATTACAGAATCGCCAACTAAAGCTGAATAATGCAAACCATCATTCATTGAAGTTAACCCATCCACCGACTTTGCATAATAGGTATAAGTCTTATAAAGATCAGCAACCGTAATGTCTTTTTTAACATTCTCTTGTGCAAACAGACAAAAGCTAATTACTGCAAATAAGCTAAGGAAGAATACTCTTTTCATAATATGTTGTTTTATTGTTTTTTTTTGATTCGCTAATATATTACATTTTTATAAGGTCGCATAAAAAGACCAAAGATTACATATGAAACTAAACTTTCCAATGATTTTTATTGGGTTTCTGAAAAATTTTTCCCAATTTTTAACTGTTTTTTTCAGAAACAAAATTATTTGATTAATCAGGCCATAAAATTTTAAATAAGCCTTGCAAAAAATGAATGCGGATTTATTTGAAAAAACTTTTGAACAAACAATTTATATTTCTTTTTTACTTGATTTTGTCAAGGAATTATAATCCAATGCTAATTGAATAAAGTAATCTAAATCTTCATCCATATCATATCCAATAGGTTCAATCATAACAAATCCTTTCATGGGACGTCCCGTAAAAACCATTCGTTTACAGCCCTCTTTCTGAAGCGCCTCAGCAACATTGTCGGGGTGTATGCGAGCCATCATTTCGTTTTTAATAATACCCACACACATTTTATCATCAACCATAAATGTAAGTCCCCCAAACATATTTTTTTCGTAGAATTTTATTCCTCTGCTGTTTAAAGTTTGAACAATTCTATCTTGTAAAAATTCGTTATATGCCATATTAATACCATTTATTAATTTCACTAATATACAATCTATTTTAACTGAGTAAAGCAAGCTGTGTTGAAAAATTATAGGTAATTCAAATTTGACTCACAAACCTAAACTTACCTGCTGTAAACATTTTTTAGATTGGCAGTCGAGGTTTTAGGAATCAAATTAAATATTTTTGCTAAACGCTCACTTCAATTATTCCTAACTATAATAGTAATGCATGATCAAATTCAGAATAATTTAAGTGAGCGATATTGCTTACAAATATCAATATTATTTTTCTCTTCTTTTTTTTTAAAGACTATTGGAGTTTATTATTTCGTTATTATAGCTTACCAAATTATATGGAATCGTAACTTTAAATGTGGTTTTGTTTTCTTGATTTGGCATTAATTCTATGGTGCCACCTAAGAGCTCTGCATATTCTTTTGATATTGATAAACCTAAGCCAAGCCCCCCAATAATATTATCAGATGCGTTTTTTTCAAATCTTGAAAAACGGTTAAAAATAACTTCTCTGTGTTCCTTACTAATTCCAATCCCCGTATCTTCAACTACAAAAACTATGTTATTAAATTCATGCTTAAGTTGTAAGCGAATATACCCACTTGACGTAAATTTAAAAGCATTATCTAATAAGTTGTCAACAATTTTTGTGAGTTTAAAATTGTCACTAATAATGGTACTTTGATCATCGGATAAGTTATTTTCTAGTATAAAAGATATGTTTTTATCACTAAATTCGCTAGTAAACTTTGAATAAATTTCTCTTAATAACTTACTCACACATACTTCACGTTTATTAACTTTAGATTGTGATGTTTCCAGTTTTGAAATTTCAAGAATATCTTCAATTATTTTTAGTAGCCTATTGGAACTGCTATTAATGTAATTAATAAATTCTCTTTGTTTTTCAAAGGAAATATCAGGGCTGTTTAAAAGCTGACTAAACCCAACAATTGCATTCATTGGCGTTCTAACTTCATGCGACACATTTTGTAAAAACTTAGTAATTAAAAGATTGCTAGCTTCGGCTTTTTGTTTTGCATCTAATAATTCCTGCTTTTGAGTAACATTTACATTTTCAATATAATATAGACTTAATGCGCTTGTCATTATTTTAAGCAATTCCTCTCTTGACCAAGGTTTTTGCACATATTGATATATTCGAGCTTGATTAATCGCTTCTTCAATTACTTCAAAATCAGCGTATCCTGTAACTAGTATTCTATTAGGTTTTGGATGTGTTTTAAGCGTTTTTTTTAAAAATTCTAACCCTGTCATTTCAGGCATTCTTTGATCTGAAAGAATTAAATCAATAGTGTTACTATTTAATATTTCAAATCCTTCAGAAGCAGAAAGAGCTGTATGTACATTATATTCTAGTCTAAATGTATCTTTGAAAATACGAAGATTTACTTCTTCATCATCGACATATAATATTGAAAACTCTTTTTCCATTAATTCTTTTAAATAAATATGATTTGTAAAATAGTTAAATTTTTTACCGATATATTAATTTTTCTTAAAAGTTATAAATCAAGTTACATTAATTGCCTTAATAATTACCTCTTAATTCTTCATATTTTCATGGTTTCGATATGAATTCAAATAGTTTGTAATTATCATAAGCTTTTTGGATATCTTAATTACTACTGTAACCTGAAACAATAAGTCTAATTTGGTGGAATATCTGAAAAACGAATTTTTATTTTATCCAATAATTCTACACCAGTCATTTCAGGCACTTTTTTATCGCTGATAACCACTCGTACTGTATTTTTATTTAAAATATCGATATAGTGCGATAACTTATCACTACCCAATATAAATAAGTTGATCGCTTGATATATCTGTACTTGTATTTTTTACAACTGTTAATTCAATGGCTTTGTTTTTAATTTATTGCGTTTATGCAAAATAATTTAACTCTTCAATATTTTTTTCATTTGAACTGAGTACTGTTAAATTAAACTTATCAAAACTATATATCAGTATAGCTAATGCTGTTTGAAAATTGAAAAATATACTTTCTAATTATTTTTTATCTACCAATTTGAGCATTTATTTAATTCTAAAAACACAAGATTAATAAAATTAGGATTAATAGGTTACTGTGCAAATTAATAATTTTTAGTTTTATTCTCATAGCTAACTAATTGATTCAATTAGGTAAAATCTAAAATTATCGATTATTATAATTCAAATGAAAAAATTTAGTTTTTAATACATCATATAACACTTTTACTCTTATCTAAGTTGAGCGATTGGAGCATAGCGAACAAGCGCTTTACTTAGAGTTAACCCCGATGTAGAGATTGTAGTGTTTCACAAACAAAGTGCAGTGAAATACTTACAAGAACTAAATCGTGAGCGAGAATCGCTCAATTTGGGTCTTTGTAAATTTAGGGTATATCACATATAAAATTATTAAAATAATTCGGTAAATATAATCGATCAAATGCTATAATAAAATGATTTTTATCGTATAATAAACTGATAAAAAATGAAGCCTGCAAAAAACATCCTGAGTAAAGTTAAATCAAGGTTTATGTCATCCATGATTTGCTTATTCAAGTTTTTATTGATGCTTTTGTAAAGTAAACACTTCAGTTTACATAAATGTTACAACAAAAAGATTGTTACAAAAGGGGTTTGATAAATCTTAAAATTGCCAATTGAAAATAAAAAATGGAATGTTTACCCATCTAAAAACAGACGGGTAAATGCTCCATTTTTTTTTTAATTTAAAATTGTTAAATGATAGTTTCTGTAAAAGCCTGTTTTTTATAAAGCTGTTTTATTAATCTAACTTTTTATTTATTTTAGGATCAAACTGTATGGGGGCAAACCAATCGACTTTGCGTGATAAATACATTACCAAACTTAAAGCAACAAATATTCCAATACTTCCCATTAATAATGAATAATCTTCTAATTGAAGAAGTGTATATAAGAATACATATAAGGCAACTAAAATTGCAAAAACAGTTAAAGTAATTCTAATTCTTCCGATGGTGGATTTTGTATATAAAGTTATTAATGTAACTATTGCTGTGCTTGCAATAAGGTATGACCATCCAAAAGAAATGTGTTCAGATAAAGATATTAATAGAGAGTAAAATATTAGAAGCCCAATTCCAATTAATAAATACTGAATGGGGTGAATCCTTTTCTTATTGAGAATTTCAGTAAAAAAGAATACTAAAAATGTTAAAGCAATAAACATAATGGCATATTTTATAGCTCTTTCTGATTTTAAGTAGTGATCTACAGGCAAAAGCAAATCAACTCCAAAAGCAGAATTATTTATTTTATACTTAGCTCCCCGCCATTTTTGAGGATAATTTCTATTCAAATGCAAAATTTTCCAATCAGCTGTAAATCCGTCTTTTGATATTTCTCTATTATCAGGAATAAAGGCTCCACTAAAGCTTGGAGTTGTCCATACCGATTGAATAGCAACATTGGTAGTTTTTCCTAAGGGTACAAAATTGATCGTTTCACTTCCATTAACATCAAGTGTAAATGAAAAATTATGAACAGAATCTTTAGTATTTATTTTAATTGGAGCAGAAACTCCCGATTTGATTAAATCATTTGAGCGAACGCCTGGATCAACAGTATAAGAATTTTCATTCATAGCTATGTTTATCTCAGTGTTAATACCCCTCATATCAGGAATTCCTATGCAAATATATGCTTCATCCCACAATATGTCTTTTTGATTTATCTTCCATGAATCAAAACTTAAATCTTTAAAATTTCCCGAAAAATGTAACACGCTATTGTAAACTATTACTTTATATATGCTTCGATACCTTTCTTCTGGATGAATATCTCCTTTGATGGTTAAATTTTCAGGCAAAAAATGAGCAAATTCAATAGTAGTTTTATTTTTATCATCTTCTTTATAATGATACTTATAGGGGATAGATATTACGGGTCCTTTTATAGTTTGACTATTTCCCCATTTTGAATTTATCTCCCGAAAAACTTCATCTCGTCTATTTTCACGTTCTCTTATTAATGAACGTATCATTGATGTTGGTATCATAAGTAACAAGAATAAAATTCCTATTACAATTAGCTTAAATGATATTGATTCTTTAATCCAGTTTTTAAACATTTTAATATAATTTGGTTAATTAATAATTCGAACATTCACTTGTATCATAAAATAAACGCTTCGGAATGCGCTAAATTGTTAATTTAACACTTTTAACAGATTAATTTATTAATTATCAAGAGGAAGTTTTTTAGTTTGCTTGGTTTCAACTATTTTTGGCATTCAAAAATTTATAATAACAAAATATGGCTCAAGAAGATCTTTTTAAAAAAATAATTGCTCATTGTAAAGAGTATGGTTTTATTTTTCAATCAAGTGAAATTTACGACGGATTAAGTGCGGTTTACGATTATGGACAAAACGGTGTTGAATTGAAAAATAACATTAAAAAGTATTGGTGGGATTCCATGGTGCTTTTACATGAAAATATTGTAGGTCTTGATTCGGCTATATTCATGCACCCTCGCACTTGGGAAGCTTCGGGGCACGTGGGTGCTTTTAGCGATCCTTTAATTGATAATAAAGATTCTAATAAACGTTATAGAGCCGACGTTTTAATCGAAGAATATCTTCAAAAAATTGAAGAGAAAATTGAAAAAGATGTGGCTAAAGGAATCAAAAAATTTGGCGATTCTTTTGACGAGGAACAGTTTAGAGCAACCAATCCAAATGTTTTAAGAAATAAAACTAAAATTGAAGAAGTTCATGGCAGATTTGTTAAAGCTTTGGAAGATGATAATTTAGCTGAATTAAAGCAAATTATTGAGGATTGTGAAATTGCTTGCCCTGTTTCAGGAACAAAAAACTGGACCGATGTTCGCCAATTCAACTTAATGTTTGATACAAAATTGGGTTCTCTTGCCGACGATGCTTCAAAAATATATTTACGTCCTGAAACCGCACAAGGTATTTTTGTAAATTACTTAAATGTGCAAAAAACAGGAAGAATGAAAATTCCTTTTGGAATTGCACAAATAGGAAAAGCTTTTAGAAACGAGATAGTTGCACGCCAGTTCATTTTCCGCATGCGTGAATTTGAACAAATGGAAATGCAGTTTTTTGTTCGTCCGGGTGAAGAAATAAAATGGTTCGAACATTGGAAAGAATTCCGTATGAACTGGCATAAAAACCTTGGTTTAGCAGAAGATAAATATCGTTTTCACAAACACGATAAACTAGCTCATTATGCCAACGCAGCATTTGATATTGAGTTTCAATTTCCTTTCGGATTTAAAGAATTGGAAGGTATTCACTCTCGTACCGATTTTGATTTGAGTCAACATCAAGAATTTTCTGGAAAGAAAATCCAATATTTCGACCCTGAAACAAATAAAAGTTATGTTCCTTATGTAGTAGAAACTTCTATCGGATTAGACCGAATGTTTTTAACTATAATGTCGGCGGCATATACTGAAGAAGAATTAACCAAAGAAGACGGAAGTAAAGACCAGAGAATTGTTCTTAAGATTCCTGCGGCTTTAGCACCTATTAAGTTAGCTGTATTGCCATTGCTTAAAAAAGATGGATTACCTGATAAAGCTCTTGAAATCATTAATAATTTGAAATTCGAGTTTAACTGTCAATACGAAGAGAAAGATAGTATTGGAAAAAGATACCGTCGTCAGGATGCCATTGGAACTCCATATTGTGTTACCGTCGATCATCAAACATTGGAGGACAATACCGTTACATTACGATATAGAGACACCATGAATCAAGAACGTATTCCAATTGAAAAATTGAATGAGTTAATTTCAGAAAGTGTTAGCATTAAAAAATTATTAAAAAAACTTTAATTAAATTGGGGTATCAAGCCCCAATTTTTCTTTTAATATGGCAAATAAAAAGGTTTTAATAATTACCTATTATTGGCCTCCAAGTGGAGGTGCCGGGGTTCAACGTTGGTTAAAATTTGCAAAATACTTGCCAGAATTTGGTTGGAATCCTGTAATATTTACCCCAGAGAATCCTGAAACTCCTTCCATAGACGAAAGTCTAATTAAAGACATTCCAGAATCTGTTATTGTTGTAAAAACCCCGATTTGGGAACCTTACACCTTTTATAAAAAATTTACTGGAAAAAAGAAAGAAGATAAGATTAGCGCTGGGTTTATTGAGGAAAAAAAGTCGAAACCACTTTTAGAAAAAATATCCGTATTTATTCGAGGAAATTTTTTTATTCCCGATCCTCGAAAATTTTGGGTTAGCCCGTCGGTCAAGTTTTTAAGCAATTATATTCAGAAGAATGACATTGAAACCATAATCACAACAGGCCCTCCTCACAGTATGCATTTAATAGGGCTAAAACTTAAAGAAAAAATGAATATAAATTGGATTGCCGATTTTCGTGATCCATGGACAAATATAGATTTTTACAAGGAGTTAAGGCTTACAAAACGCAGCGATAAAAAGCATAAAAAACTTGAAAATAAAGTTTTAACTAATGCCGATTGTGTATTATCTATTGGCAAAACTTTGGGTGAAGAACTTAAAAATTTAGGAGCTAAAAAAATAAAAGTAATTACTAATGGATACGACACTGATGATCTGCAATTATCAAAACAAAACCTTGATGAAAAATTTACCCTATTGCATGCAGGTTCATTAAACAAAGACCGCAACCATCGGATATTATGGAATGTTTTAAAAGATTTAGCTAAAGAAAATACTGACTTTAAGAACAAACTTGAGATTAAACTTATTGGAAAAGTGGATATCCAAGTTAGCGATTTGATACGAGAAAATGGACTTGAAGATTGTTTAAACAAGATAGAATACCTTCCTCATAATTTGATATCTGGGGAGCTTCAAAATGCCAGAATATTATATTTACCCATAAATAATACGCCAAATGCAAAAGGAATTTTAACAGGTAAGTTTTTTGAATATCTGGCAGCAAAACGTCCGATTTTAACCATTGGATTAGAAAAAAGTGATATTGCTGAAATTCTAAACGAAACAAAAGCTGGTGAAATTTTTGATTTTAAAAACTATGCAGGAATAAAGAACTTTGTTCAAAATGAGTTTACGAAATATAGTAACAATCAAGAAGAACCGGTTTCAACCAATATTGATAAATATTCTCGAAAACAATTAACAAAAGAACTCTCTGAATTAATACATAACATAAACAATGGCTAAAAAAATTGTGACTATAGTTGGAGCAAGACCTCAATTTATTAAAGCAGCTGCGGTTAGCCGTGAATTAATAAAAGCTGGTATCGAAGAAAAAATAATACACACAGGTCAACACTTTGATGATAATATGTCGAAAGTATTTTTCGATGAAATGGAAATACCCAAACCTCACTATAATCTTGATATTCATAGTCTTTCGCACGGAGCAATGACTGGACGAATGATTGAGGAAATTGAAAAAATACTACTTATTGAAAAGCCTGATTATTTAATTGTTTATGGAGATACCAATTCAACATTAGCTGGCGCTCTTGCCGCTCAAAAGTTACAAATTCCAATAGCCCACGTTGAAGCTGGTTTACGTTCGTTTAACATGAAAATGCCAGAAGAAACTAACCGGATTTTAACCGATCGGATTTCAAATTTGCTATTTTGTCCAACCGACAACGCTATTGAAAATCTAAAAAACGAAGGTTTTGATAATTTTACTTGCAAGGTAATACGCACAGGTGATGTGATGCAGGATGCTGCTATTTTTTATGATAAGATGTCATATGAAAAATCTCTTATAATAAATCAGCTGAATCTTAGCCATTCAAACTTTGTTTTATGCACGCTCCATAGGCAAGAAAATACGGACGACATAAATAGGCTTCAAAACATTATCGAGGCCTTAAATATTCTTTCAGAAAAATATACTATTGTTTTACCCTTGCACCCTAGAACAAGAAATATTATAGCAAAAAATAATATTAAACTAAAGTTTAAACCTATTGATCCTGTTGGCTATTTTGATATGATTCAACTAATTAAAAACAGTAAATTTATTATTACCGATAGTGGAGGTTTACAAAAAGAAGCTTTCTTTTTTAAGAAATTTTGCATTACAACACGAGATGAAACTGAATGGGTTGAGTTGGTAAAAAATGGCTTTAATGTTGTTGTTGGTGCTAATAAGGATAAGATTCTTCATGAGGCAAATCAACTCATAAATAAAACAGCCGATTTTGATGTGGATTTATATGGAAATGGTAAAGCCAGCAAAAGAATAGTTAGTGTTTTACAAGAAAGCTATTAGAAATAATAAAAATGAAGTTTACCTCTTTTGAATTTATTATATTTTTCATTGTTGTTTTTGTCCTTTATTGGGGAGTACTAAAAAAGAATAAAAAGCATCAAAATATTTTACTACTAATTTCAAGCTATTTTTTTTATGGTTATTGGGATTATAGATTTTTATCTTTGATATTTATCAGCTCAATTATCGATTTTACAATTGGGCATTTTTTGCAAAATGAAAACAATATTACTAAGCGTAGATTATTATTAGGAATTAGTCTTTTTGCAAACCTTGGAATGCTTGGAGTATTTAAGTATTATAACTTTTTTGCCTCAAGCTTTAACGAAATGTGGCAATCTTTATCAGGGAATGAATTAAATTTTGTAACGCTGAAAATTGTATTACCTGTTGGAATTAGTTTTTATACCTTTCAAACCTTATCATATACCATAGATGTTTATCGTAAGAAGTTACATCCAACAAAAAGTTTTGTTTCATTTTTTGCATATGTTTCATTTTTTCCACAATTAGTTGCAGGCCCTATTGAGAGGGCTATTAATTTACTGCCTCAGTTCGAGAAAGAGAGAGTTTTTAAGTATGAAAAAGCGGTTGATGGTTGCAGGCAAATATTGTGGGGTTTTTTTAAAAAAATAGTAATCGCTGATAATGTAGGTACTTATGTTGATCAGTTTTTTGCAAATCCGGCAAGTTTTTCAGGAAGTGAACTTGCCCTTGGGGCCTTTTATTTTGCTTTTCAGATTTATTGTGATTTTTCGGGGTATTCTGATATTGCTATTGGTACAGCGAGAATTTTCGGGTTCAACTTAATGAAAAATTTTAATTTTCCATATTTTTCAAGAGATATTGGTGAATTTTGGCGACGATGGCATATTTCACTGTCCACTTGGTTTCGTGACTATTTGTATATTCCACTAGGTGGAAGTAGGGTGAAAACTAAATTTAGATTGTTTATTAATGTTATTGTCATTTTTGTTGTAAGTGGTTTATGGCATGGCGCAAATTGGACATTTGTAATATGGGGATTTTTAAATGCACTCCTTTTTTTACCTTCTATACTGACAGGAAGAAATAGGAAGAATATGGATACCATTGGTCAGGGTAAAACAATTCCTACCATAAATGAAGTGTTAAGTATGCTTTTTACTTTTTCAATGACTTTGGTTCTTTGGGTGTTTTTTCGAGCCGATTCAGTATTTGCAGCAGTTTCTTATTTGTCAGGTATTTTTAATCATAGCTTCTTCACAATTCCGCTAAAACTAGGAGGTGTTCCAATGATATTAATTTTGTTAATCATGGAATGGCGAGCTAAGGAAAAGAACCATGCATTAGAAGATTTGAGCGGAAACCGGTTTGTTCGATGGACAATGTACATTGCGTTAATTTTGTTTGTTGTAGTATTTACAGGAGAGGATAAAGTTTTTATTTATTTTCAATTTTAATTAATATGAATAAATTTTTAAAATATTCATTACTGTTTTTAATTGTACTTGGAATAATTCTTACAATTGCTTCAAGTGTATATTCATATTATAGGCATAAATATTTACTTCCTGATAATTTTAAAATTTCTAGTAATATAACAACGTTAATTATTGGAGACTCGCACGCTGAATCGGCATTTAATGATAAGCTAATACCAAACTCTATTAATATTGCGTTTCATGCTGAACACTATTTATTCACATATTTTAAACTAAAAAAAATAGTGGATGCAAATCCTCAAATTGATAGGATTGTTTTAAGTTTTGCTCCCCATAATATTTCACAAGGTGCCGATGTTTCCATTTTTTCTGATGTTAGAAACTCAAGAAGTTTTGCACGTTATTTTATGCTATTAGATAAAGATGCTGTGATGGATACATATTCAAACTCACAAAATTGGAAAATTAATTATCTTAAATGGCGATTTATGATACCTTTTCAATTAAAATTGGAGTTAAAGTTACTTTTTAAATCCGCCATAAATAAACCCTTAAAAATTAGCGATTATCCTTTTATTGGTACTTTCTATTCAAGTAAAAAAAATAACTTAGATAATTTGAGAAAGAATATTACAGCACATTTTTTCAATAAGGAGAATTTGTGTGTTGAATCGGCATTAAGTATTAAATATTTATACAAAATAATGAAATTAACTAATTATAAAGAAATTGAATTAGTTTTGATCAATACACCTACCTATGAATCATATCGAAACGAAATACCAAAATTCTTTAGCAGTATATATTCTCAATTAATAGATTCAATTCAAAAGAAATATCCTTTAGTTATTATAAAGGATTATAGCACAATGAAATTGGATCCCGGTGATTATGGCGATTTTCATCATGTTAACATCTATGGTGCTGAAAAGGTTTCCAATCAATTGATAATTGATTTGAAATAGAATATTTTGATATTATGCTGAATAAGTTATTGATTATAATTAACAATTAATTAATATGGATAAAATTTTAATAACAGGAGCTGGAGGATTTATAGGTTCACATTTAACTGAATTTTTGGTTAGTCGTGGGTTTAGTGTTAGGGCTTTTGTAAGATACAACTCGAGAAACAATTGGGGATGGCTTGAATCGAGTGCAGTAAAAAATCAAATTGAAGTTGTTACTGGTGACATTCGTGATTTTGATTCTGTTAAAAATGCCATGAAAGGATGTAGTAGTGTGTACCATCTTGCTGCCTTAATAGGTATTCCATATTCTTATGTTTCACCAATAGCATATGTAAAAACGAATACTGAAGGTACATATAATGTTTTACAGGCTGCTCGCGATCAATCAATGGATAATGTTATAATCACTTCAACAAGTGAAACTTATGGGACTGCTCAATATGTGCCCATTGATGAAAAACACCCTCTTGTGGGTCAATCACCATATTCAGCTTCTAAAATTGGTGCCGATCAATTGGCATTAAGCTTTTACAGGTCGTTTAATGTTCCTGTTAAAATAGTTCGTCCCTTTAACACTTATGGTCCCCGACAATCAGCAAGGGCCATTATTCCGACCATACTATCGCAATTGCTAACAGGTATAACTGAATTAAAACTAGGAAATATATCGCCAACCCGCGATTTAACCTATGTAAAAGATACAGCAAAAGGTTTTTTTGAAATAGCTAACTCTAAACTATTTGGGCAGGTTACCAATATTGGTATGGGAAAAGAAATTAGTATAAAAGATTTGGTGGAATTAATAATTGATGTTGTAAATGTTGATGCAAAAATTATTACCGATAAGCAAAGAGTTAGACCAAATGATAGTGAGGTAGAACGACTTTTATGCAATAACGATAAAATTTTAAAACAAACCAATTGGACGCCAGATTATACACTGAAAAATGGACTTGAGGAAACCGCAAAATGGATAAAAGATAATATTGAAATTTTTAAACCCGATCTTTATAATGTTTAAAAGAGCTATAATACTTGCTGGAGGAAAAGGTACTAGATTAAAACCCTATACCCTGGCCATGCCAAAACCTTTGGTACCCATTGGTACCATGCCAATCATCGAAATATTAATAATACAGCTAAAAAACAATGGTTTTACACACATAACCTTATCAGTTAATCATATGGCTGAGTACATAAGGGCTTTTATTGGTGATGGATCAAAATGGGACATTAAAATAGATTATTCATTGGAAGATAAACCATTAAGCACCATGGGACCTTTGAAATTGATTGCTGATTTACCAGAAAATTTTCTTGTGTTAAATGGTGACGTATTAACAGATTTAAATTTTAGTTCATTTTTTGAAAGTCATTACCGTCAGAAAAATTTGTTCACAATATCATCCTATCAACGAATTGTTAAAAATGACTACGGTGTACTAAAAGTAAATGATAACCAAAAATTGATTGAATTTAAGGAAAAACCTGAAACAATAATTGATGTAAGTATGGGAGTGTATGCAGTAAATAAAAAAGTCTTAAATTTTATTCCCAATGAAACCTTTTATGGTTTTGATAATTTAATGCTCGATTTAATTAAAGCAAACGAATTGCCATCAGTTCTTCAGCATAAGGGTTACTGGCTTGATATTGGAAGACCTGAAGATTACGAAAAAGCTGTAGAGGAATTTGAAGGTTTAAATTTGATTTAATACTCATTAATTAATATTTATTGAATGAAAATAGTTGTAACAGGTAGTAAAGGTTTTATAGGTAAGGTTTTAATAAATAGTTTGCATAAGTTGGGACATCATATTATTGAAATTGATTTGGAGTTGGGGCATGATGTTACAGAATGGGATACCTTTTCAAGTTTGTCGAACTATGATTGTTTGGTAAATCTAGCTGCTAAACTCTTTGTGCCAGATTCATTTAAAGATCCGCTATCTTTTTACAATACTAATGTTGTGGGCACTCTTAACGCCATTGAATCATGCAGAATTAATAATGCAAAATTCATTCAGTTTAGCTCATATACATATGGAGCACCTGACTATTTGCCTATTGATGAAAACCATCCTGTAAGAAGCTTTAACCCATACTCTCGGTCAAAAATAATGGGAGAGGATATTTGCAAAAGCTATCATTCTGACTTTGGTGTAAAGTCAATTATATTTCGACCATTTAATATATATGGAATTAATCAGGATTCAAGGTTTATTATTCCAACGATTATTGATCAAGCAAAAAAAGGAAAGGTAATATTAAAAGATAAACGACCAAAACGTGATTATATATTTGTTGATGATATAATTTCAGCTGTTATAAAAGCTTTAGATTATGATCCAAAAGGAACAGAGGTTTTCAACTTAGGTTCAGGTATTAGTACCTCAGTTGAAGAATTAGTTTTAATTATTAAAAAAACTTTTGAAAAACCTTTTGACGTAGAATATCTTGAAGAATATCGCCAAAATGAAGTTCTTGATACTGTTGCCAATATTGAAAAAATAAAGGAAGCACTTAATTGGAAACCAAAATATAGTTTAAAAGAGGGAATAACGAAAATTATTCATAATCTTTAAATTCCAAAATAGAATAAAGTTCTTGTTGCCGCTTATTCATATGAAATTTACTTCTAATTAGCTCTCTGCCTTTTGCTGCAAAATCATTGGAAACCTCTAATGCTTCGTTAATAAGGATTACAGCTTCATCAACATTTTTATTTTTTAATAAAAAACCACAATCACCAATTACATTTTTTATTCCACCAACATTTGAACCCACTGGCACACAGCCACTTAACATAGCCTCGCAAAGCGATGAAGGCATTCCTTCACTCATTGATAACAATGCATATACTTTGTGTTTTGTTAATTCTGCTTTGAGTTGTTCCTGTGTCAAATCTTCACCAATATGAACATTTACGGGAGCAATACTATGTGCATATGTTTTCATTTTGCCTTGTATGCTAAATAAATAGAAGTTTACATCAGGCATTTTGGCAGCAACTTCAATTAAAAAATCGTAGCCTTTGCCTACGAATTTTTGTTCATTAGCAGCAAATCCAAAAGCCATAACACTTTTACTTCTATCTGAATTTTCCGATATCCAATTATCAGGATAATAACCAGTAGGAATACTTTTAAATTTTGCTTTCACATTAGGTATGTAGCTTTTAACACCAACTTTTATTCCATTTGTATTCGCATAATAATTCATACTCTCAATTAAACTTTCATCAACCGGTAAAATAATTTCACTTAACATGTATGACCATTTTCCAAAAAAATATCTTAGGTTCTTTTTATGAAACAATCCATAATTGAGCTCAGGAATCGACACGGCATCAAAACCTCCTACTACAACAATGTTTTTTTTATTGAAAACCTTTCCTATCAAAAAGGGGATTAAAGAATGAAAATCAGAAAACCATGAGAAAATAACATCTATTTTTCTTACATGTTTAATAATAAATACCAACTGCTTAAGCAATTCAAAAAACATAAATAGTAGGTTCTTTTTGCTTTTAAACTCATAGGTAAGTACATGATATTTTTCTTTAAGTAACTTATGATCGGCAGCAACAAAGGTAGAATAATTGGAATATATTAATAGTATAGTTTTTTTCATTCTAAAATAGTTTTTTCCTTAATTTATTTATTTGCTCGTTTATATCTTCAGAAATATTTAAAACATAAACTAAAATCCAATATAAAAAGGTAGTTAATAGTGTGTAAATGATTGCATTTATCATCAAGGTACCAATTGTAGGAAGCTTAGTAATGGCTAAAAAGAAAATAAGCACTATTACAAGAGCATAAATCGTTTTTTTACTAAAAGGGTGAATGTTAAATTTATACCAAACAAAAATTGATTTAGATACATTGTGTAATCCTAATGTAATGCCGGTTGCAAGTGCCGCTCCATTTATTCCAAATTTTGGAATGAAAATAACATTCATAATTATTGTCATAAGCACTAATCCAATTTGAAAGTATAAATCGGCTCTATAATGTTTTGATGTATTAATAATAGTTCCGTTTATACCAGTAGCAATATTGACAATATGTCCCATGCTTAGAAATAAAATAATGTATTTTCCTTGTCCAAAAGTTTTTCCAAAATAGGCCATTACCAAATCAATATTTATCCAAATTAAAAGAAATAGGAAATTTGTGATTACTAAAGGTGATATGGCTGATTTTTTATATATTTTAGAAATGGTATCCATTGATTTTGTGGCCCAACTTTGAGCAATAACAGGCGAAATTATTGATTGAAGAGCTCTTGATGGAATCATAATTGAGCTGGCAATAAAAATAGATGGGCCATAAATTGCAACATCTTTCAGTGTTAAATAATGATTAATCATTAGCGTATCAATATTTAACAATATCATTGCTGCGCCAGAACTTAGTATACTAAATGCTCCGTATACATATAATGGGTTAAATGCTTTATCTCTGATAAATTTCACAGATAATTTAAATCGGAAAATTTTTAGTTTATATAAGTATGAGTAGAGTATTACAAATACAAGTATGTAATTAAATGCATAGGCGTAAATAAATACACTGAAACTAATAATATTATACCAGTATAAAATAATAAGGACAAAAACATTTGCTCTTAATAATACTTCTTTTAAAAAAACAGGTACCGTTGATTTTAGTAATGATTTAGAAAGCGCAGTACCTATTTCAAATAAAACAAATCCAATAAAAATAGGAAAAACTAGAAAGATCGTTTTTGCCAATAGTTCGTTGGAATTTGTAATGTATTGATATTTAAAAAGTATGAAAAGTATCATTGAGCTAATGAGAATTCCGGCAATAGCCCAAAAAAATATAAAAGACAGAAATTCTTTAAGTTTTTTTTCTTTTAATATGGGAAAATATCGAATAATTATATTTGGCAAACTAAGCTGTGCCCATGGGGCTACTATCATTGCAAAAGACACTAAATAACGTGTTGTACCCCAGTGTTCAGGATTAGAGTCAAAAACCTTTGGAACTAAAAGTACCGTATAAATGCCTCCTATTATAAAACCTAAATAGGTATAAATAGTGTTTTTGAAGCCTTGTTTTAATACAATACCCATTAATATAAACTCTTAATTAATTCAACTGTTCTTTCGCAAGCTTTGCCATCGGTATACTTATGAAATTTATTTTTTATTGCATATCGATCATCAACATCTATTTTAGAGTTTTTTAAATAAGTTTCAATTGCCGCCAACAAACCTTCTTTTGTTTGAACCTTTGGTCCTGGGGTATTTTCATAATAGTTCATAATAAAACCACGATGTTTCTCGTATTCTTCATAATCATAATTATAAAAAATAATTGGTCTATCCATTAACAAAAAATCAAAAAATATTCCTGAATAATCAGTAATTAAGATATCAGAAAAATACAATAAAGATTGGGCATCTGGAAAGTCTGAATTTGAGGCATATTTAATTCGAGGATAGGCCTTAATTTCTTCGTGATCCCTTGTATTAAAATGACTTCTATATAAAAATAACGCATCATATTTTTCCATTAATAAATTTAGCTCTGAAATTGGGATTATACTTTTAAAACTTATCGATTTCATTTCGTTTTCACGGAATGTTGGTGCATATAAAATAATTATTTTTTCTTTAAGATAGGGAGTCTTTTCTAATATGTTGTTTTGTGGCAAATTTATATAATCATTATTTTGAAGTCCTGTAATAATTACTGAATCCTCATTTAAGTCAAATGCATTTTTTATTAATAATTTATCATACTCTGATGAAACAGTATAATAATTTAAACTTCGAGCAAATTTTTCAAAATACTTATTGACATTTTTAGTGCTCAAATAACCAATTTTTTTCATTGGTATCCCATGCCACGTATTAATTATTATTTTTTTATCGAATAATGGATATGGAGATAAATCATCATATCCACTAGTTAGAACCAAAATCTTTGATTTTAATATAATAATTAAACTTTTCAATTGGTAGGGGTATAAGATTCTATGTGGATATTTTTTGTTCAGGATGCTGTATTCATTTTTATCTTTTGTATAGAAATAAAAATTCAATTCTTCTGAGTTTAATTCAATCAAATATTCAAATAAATACTTGCAATTTCCAACCATATATCGTGCTTTATAACCAGCAATGAGTAATCCCGTTTCTTTAATATTAAATAATTTTAATAATATATATAGTTGATTTATTAATACACGAAAAATATAAACAATTATTTTTTTCATAAACTATTCTTTAAATTAGTCATTCCATCTGCCATTATTTAAATATATTTGGCAAAATATAATAAAAGCAATCAAAATTATGAAAAATTATCGTTTTAAAAGAGCTATTCCTACTATAGTTTCCATAGGATTATTTCTTATTATATCCTTTATTTATTTTTCTCCTCAATTGGAAGGAAAAGTACTTAAGTCACAAGATATTTCAATGCATCAGGGAATGTCAAAAGAATTAGCTGATTATAGAAAGGATAATGACAAGGAAGCATTATGGTCAAACAGCTATTTTAGTGGGGCACCAAGCTTTTTAGTTTCTACAATATATAAAGGAAATATAATTGAAAAAATTCTTCTACCCATTAAAAAAATTCCACGACCTGCGTCCTATTTGATTCTCAGTTTTCTATTTTTCTATATCCTACTGTTGCTGCTTGGATGTAATCAATGGATTAGTTTAGTTGGATCAATTGCCTACGGTTTTAATTCCGCATTTTTTATTTGGATGGATACGGGTCATATGTCAAAAGCGTACACCTTAACTTTTATGGCCATTGTTGTTGGGGGTATTATTTACGCGTACAATAAAAAAATGGTTCATGGGGCTATTATTTCTGCCATTTCATTGTCTTGGATGATTGATGGAGGCCATCCTCAAATCACTTATTATGGAGGTATAATGGCACTCATTATTGGAATCACCTATTTCATTTATGCTATTAAAGAAAAAACACTGCCAAATTTTATTAAAACATCGGCTTTGCTAATCGTAGCTGCTTTGTTCGCTATTGGAACAAATTATTCGCGTCTGGCTAGTACATTGGAATATGGGAAATATTCTACCAGAAGTGAATCGGAACTTACCGATAAATCGGGCAACAAAACTACGGGACTCGATAGAGATTATATTCTAAATTATAGTTACGATATGGCCGAAGCTGTATCGGCTTTTATTCCTCGGTTTAAAGGTGGAGGAATGGCTGAACCTGTTGGAGAAAAATCGCACGTATACCAATTGATGAAAAATCAGGATAAAAACTATGCAAAAAGAATAGCTCAAGCATTACCACTTTATTGGGGAAGCCAACCCATTTCAATGGCCCCATTTTATTTTGGTGCTATTTTAGTATTCTTATTTGTATTTGGCTTATTCGCTCTTAAAGGGAAAAATAAATGGTGGCTTGCCATGACCGTATTGGTTGCTTTTCTATTATCGCTCGGAAAATTTTTCCCAGCCTTAAGTAATTTTATGCTCGATTATTTTCCAGGATACAACAAGTTTAGAGATGTAAAAAACATTATTGTAATTGAGCAATTTGCTATGGCTCTTTTAGGCGTTTTGGCAATTAAAAATGTTTTTGAAAGAAAGTTAACTGAAAAAGAATTTTTTAATGCATTAAAATACTCCTTTGCCATTGTTGGTGGCTTTGCTCTTGCATTTGCTATACTACCTGGTTTAGCTGGTGATTTCTCTAGTGCCAGAGATGCTGGAATGGGAGCTCCAGCAATTGTTGATGCTCTTAAAGCCGATAGGAAAATGGTATTAAGAGCTGATGCATTCAGATCATTTATTTTTGTTTCACTTGCAGCACTAACACTATTTGCTTTTTGGAAGAATAAGTTAAAAGCCCAATATGCACTTGCTATTTGGGGCATTTTAATTTTAGCTGATATGTGGCCGGTAAATAAAAAATATTTGAATAATGACGATTTTGAAAGCAAGCGTAAATCAGAAGTTCCTATTCAAATGACAAAAGCCGATAAAGTTATTTTAACCGATACTGATCCAAATTATCGAGTTCTTAACCTTGCAGTTGACCCATTTTCGGACGGAACAACTTCCTATTATCATAAATCATTGGGAGGTTATCATGGAGCAAAACTGCAACGTTACCAAGAGTTAATTGAAAGAGGCATTTCGCCAGAAATGGCAAGAATGCAACAAGGATTCAAAAATATTAAAACCCAAGAGGATATAGATAACTTGTTTGCAGGTTTTGATGTTCTTAATATGCTAAACACAAGATATATCATTCATAGTCCAGATGCGCAACCCATTGTAAATAGAAATGCACTTGGAAATGCATGGTTCACTCCAAACGTTAAAATAGTGGCTAATGCCGATGAAGAAATTGCTGCCATCTCGAAATTTAATGCTTCGAATGAAATAATAATTGATCAACGTTTTTCTGAATATTTAAAGGATAAAAATTTCACAAAAGATACTTCAGCCTTTGTTATGTTAACATCTTATGCTCCTAATAAATTAGAATACAAATACAATAGTGCATCGGAACAGGTTATGGTTTTTTCAGAAATATATTATCCTGCTGGTTGGACTGCATATATTGATGGTGATGAAACTCCACATTTTAGAGCAAATTATGTTTTAAGAGCCATGCTTGTTCCAAAAGGGGCGCATAATATCACTTTTGAATTTAAACCAAAAACCTACTATACAGGTACAAAAATATCGATGATATCATCAATAATTTTATTGCTTGGTTTAATTGGTGTTATTTTATATGAAGTTAAATTTGCAAAAGCCATAAAAAAAGAATAATTATTTACAATATATAATCATGGCCACTTCTGTTTCAGAAGTGGCTTTTTTATTTAAAGAATACTTTTATCTGATGGCGATGATGGATTGCTTACTTTGGTCGCAAGGAGTTAGCTCCGCTGATTACTTCGTAATTCGCCCTTCGAACTCCCGACACTCCCGATGTAAAATCGGGATGCTAGGAAGCTCTCTTAATTATTTTTTCAACCATCTTTCGACTTTTCCATCCTTTTACGTATCGTTCCCTTTTATAAGCTTCCAATTTATTTTCATACTCCTCAGTGTAAACAATTTTCCAATCTTTTGCTTTTGAGGTGAATCCTTTATGTTTTGATAAATGTTTTCCTAACCTGATCTCAATGCTTCCATCGGTGTATCCGATATAGTATTTATCTAATGATTCTGAATAAAGAATGTAAAAGGTGGTTTGACATGGGCACAAATAAAAATAGCCATCTAAAAAGATAGCTATAATTTGTGGGCGATGAGGGATTGCTCCTTATAGTCGCGAGGGCTTCGCCGTTCGAACCCCCGACCCTCCCGATGTGAAATCGGGATGCTAGGAACCTTTTTTAATTAGTTTCTCAATCATCTTTCGACTTTTCCATCCTTTTACGTATCGTTGTAGTCAGTAACTTGCAATCATCAATTTTTCGCAAAAGTAAATCGTCAAATTTTGGCAAAAGTAAATCGCCA
>JAEINW010000353.1 GCA_016342715.1 Salinivirgaceae bacterium
TTGTTGCAGAAATCAATAAAAAAAACTGGCAGGGTTTCATCGGAATAACTGGCAGGGTATCATCGGAATATCAATTTAGCGTCAATAAACTCTATTTGTATTATTTTTTATACATTTTATTTACCGGTGTGTTTTTAGCAAATACATTTGGGATCACTGAAAAGTTTATTTTTTATAATTTTCCAACATTTGATGTCCATTTACAATCTACGTTTCTCTTCTCTCAATTTTTTTATTTCATTTTTCTCCACGAACTTTTAAAATTAGAAGATGTTAATATCTGGCGTAAATATTTATTAAATTATATATTTTTTATTTCATTATTCTTAACCGGAATATTTATACTAAGCCTATTTAAATTTGGTGTGGCTATGAAATATAGCGATTTCTACACTATTTTAAATATATCAGTTATTGTATTCTCTTTTTCGGTTCTATATTCAAAAGTTAAACGCACCATAAAAATTATTCTAGCTGGTTCGCTTGTAACGGTTATGGGTGCTTTAGTAACCATATTATTAAGTTTTATTAATATTTATATTAATAATCTGATCTATTTTGAAGTCGGTATTTTTATAGAGCTCTTGCTATTTACAATAGCAATAAACTATACTTATTCTCAGGAAATAATAGAAAGACAAGTTGGAGATAATAAAAATTTGATTTTAAAACTTGAAACTATTAAAAAGGAAAAAGAAAATCTATTATTAAAGCGGTCGATTGAAGATTATGCTAGAGAATTAACAACTAAATCGTTTATCATTCAAGAGAAAGAAACGCTGCTCTCAAATATTATTTGTCAATTATCTGAAATAAACAAAGCCAATAACAGTGAGTATAACATGAAACAGATTACGGATAGCTTGAGACATAATTTAACCAATACCCCTTGGTCTGAGGTTGAAATGCATTTTAATAAAGTTCATCCAAATTTCTATTCATCACTTAATCAAATTTGTTCCACAATAACTTCCAACGAACGAAAGCTTTGTGCTTTCTTGAAATTAAATTTAACTACCAAAGAAATTGCTATCCTAACTGGCAAAAGTGTAAATACAATTGATGTTGCCCGTAGCCGATTTCGTAAAAAAATTGGCTTAGATAATACCGAAAACCTGCAAACCTTTATTGCCAATATAGGTTGATCTTATAAGTAAATTATATTTTATTAATATTTGAAGTTGTGTAATTAAATTTACTAGCATAATTAGCAATATAAATTGCATAAAAAAATTGTCGAATATTTTCATTTCAATTCTTATCCATTTCATTTTCTATTTTAAAATACTTCATAATAACATGTTAACATGTATGTACAGATTTTGTAAGGTGCTTAAAAGCTCTCAATAACTTAAACATTCCTTTATTTGATAAAAAAATAAAATTCAAACACCTTCGAATTGTATTGGTGTTAAACTTTTCTTAAAATTAATCTTATGAGTTTTTGTAACTGTCAATTTAAAATTACTGCTAATGTGTTTAAGAAGAGAATACTGTTCGCTCTTTTTTCAATAGTACTATGTTTAACTCATCTACAGGCACAGCAAGCCATACCTGCCTCTGGAAGCAATGCTTCGGGAAGTGGCGGTACAGCCAGCTACACTATTGGACAGCTTGTTTATACCACCAACACAGGAACAACCGGCTCTGTGGCACAAGGAGTGCAACAGCCTTATGAAATTTCGCTTGTGTCCGGAATTGAACAAGCCAAAGGAATTAATCTTAAATGCTCGGCTTATCCAAACCCGACTGCTGATTTCCTTAATTTGAATATTGAGAATTATAACAACGAGAATTTATCGTACCAACTTTTCGATATTAGCGGAAACCTTTTAGAAAACAAAAAACTTACAAGCAACGAAACAAGAATAGATATGAACAATCGTATTCCTGCAATTTATTTTCTGAAAGTTATTGACAATCAAATAGAAATAAAAACATTTAAAATAACAAAACAGTAAAGACGTTTCATGAAACCTCTCAACAAATAAAACAATTATGAAAAAAATATACACAATTTTAACCGCATTATTATTAACTGCAACACTATGCCTACCACAGCAGGTAAAGGCACAAAGCCCCGAAAAAATGAGCTATCAGGCCGTAATTCGCAACAATAGCGATGCCTTAGTTACCAGCACCCAAGTAGGTATGCAAATAAGCATACTACAAGGCTCGGCAGACGGAACGCCTGTGTACACCGAAACCCAAACCCCAACGACCAACGTCAATGGTTTGGTAAGCTTCGAAATAGGCGGCGACAATGCAACAGTAGTTTCAGGATATTTTTCTACTATTAACTGGGCAAACGGCATCTATTTTATTAAAACCGAAACCGATCCAACAGGAGGAACAAACTATACCATTACAGGCACAAGCCAATTGCTGAGTGTTCCTTATGCTCTGCATGCTAAAACTGCGGAAACAATTACAGGTGGCATTAACGAAAGCGACCCAACTTTTACAGGCAGTCAGGCAGCGAACATTACCACTACCGACATCACCAATTTGAGTAATCTTTCGGGCACCAATACAGGCGACCAGGATATTACAGGAATTACAATTAACACAAATGCTATTTCTACTATTCAAGGGGAAAATACAAATCAAGACGTAGCTATTGCAGCCAATACAGCAAAAACTGGAATCACAACACAACAAGCAAGTGATATAACTGCAAACAATGCTAAAGTGGGTTATACCGAAGC
>JAEINW010000354.1 GCA_016342715.1 Salinivirgaceae bacterium
ATTACTTGATACTCATTACTTGATACTCATTACTTGATACTCATTACTTGATACTCATTACTTGATACTCATTACTTGATACTCATTACTTAATACTTTAAATCTAAATAAAATGAGCATATTAATAAATAAAGATACAAAATTGGTAGTTCAGGGAATTACTGGTCGCGATGGTGGTTTTCATACACTTAAAATGAAAGAATACGGAACAAATGTTGTTGCAGGAGTTTCTCCGGGAAAAGAGGGAACAAATGTTGACGGAATTCCTGTATTTAATACTGTTGAAAATGCAGTTAAAGCAACCGGAGCCAATACTTCTATTGTATTTGTTCCTGCACCATTTGCTGCCGATGCAGTTGCTGAAGCAGCCGAAGCTGGAATTAAATTGATTATTGCAATTTCAGAAGGTATACCAACGGTTGATGTTATTAGAATTACTCCAATTCTTGAAAAATATGGAGCCAAAATGATTGGACCAAACTGTCCTGGTTTAATTTCTCCGGGAAAAAGTTTAGCGGGAATTCTTCCTACCAACATTTTTAAAGAAGGAAATGTGGGTTTAATTTCGCGTAGCGGAACCTTGACTTACGAAATGGTAAACCAACTAACCACTAATGGTATTGGACAAAGTACTTGCATTGGAATTGGGGGCGACCCAATTATTGGTTTACATTATATTGAATTATTAGCCATGTTTGAGGCCGATATACATACCGATGCCATTGTGCTTTGTGGTGAAATTGGTGGTGATGCTGAAGAACAAGCAGCGGCTTTTATTAAAGAAAATATTACAAAACCTGTGGTTGCATTTATAGCCGGTCAATCGGCTCCTCCGGGAAAACGTATGGGACATGCTGGTGCGCTAATTACCAGTGGTTCGGGAACTGCCATTGAAAAAATTAAAGCCTTTGAAGCAGCAGGAGTAAAAGTTGCAAAAGAACCCGCAGAAATACCCATATTGGTAAAAAAAGCATTGGGCGATAAATGGCAAGCATAAAATTCATATTAGATAAATTAAAAAACCGAAGTTGATGCTTCGGTTTTTCTTTGTTCCGATTATTATATTTCTTTTAATTATTATTCGTTTGTATATGGCTGAAAGCCATAAATAATATAGCTTAGGGCAAGGCCCTAAGTTGTTTGTTGTTAATAACAAGCGATGCAAGCATAAAATTATTTTTTATGAATTTATCTGCATGTATCGCCATGATTTAATTTAAACTCTCAACTTTTTAATATGATCTAATTTTAGCTTTATTAAATTGCAATGAAATTAAAATTAATAGCATCATTTAAAAATAAAATATGAGCAAGCGTATTAAAAACATTTTATTTGATCTCGATGGAACGCTAACCAATTCAAAAGTGGGTATCATAAATTCCATTTTATATGCATTAAAAAAGATGAATATTAATGAGGACAACATTAATGAGCTAGATACTTTTTTGGGTCCCCCTTTGCATCTTTCTTTCAAAAACAGATATCATCTCTCCGACGACCTTACAGATAAAGCAATTACCTATTACCGGGAGTATTTTTCTGATAAAGGCTTATTTGAAAACAGCCTGTATCCTGGAGTTGCCTATTTGTTGGAATTCTTAGTTTCAGAAAAGTATCAGTTGTTTTTAGCCACATCAAAACCAACGGTATATGCTGAAAAAATTCTTAAACATTTTAAGCTTGATAAGTATTTTACTGCAATTGTAGGAAGTAATCTTGACAATTCACACTCCGATAAAACCGAAATAATTTCAAGTGTATTAACAAGGTATAATTTAAAGGCGGAGCAATCGGTGATGATTGGCGACCGAAAATTTGATATAGTAGGAGCAAAGAACAATGCCTTGCAAAGTATAGGGGTAACTTATGGTTTTGGATCGTTGGAAGAATTAAACTTACATGAGCCCGAGTTCATGGCAAATGATTGTTCTGAGCTGCAAGCTCTAATTATGAATTAATTATTTAATGCATCATTAATATCTAAGTTGAGCGATTGGAGCATAGCGAACAAGCGCTTTACTTAGAGTTAACCCCGATGTAGAGATTGTAGTGTTTCACAAACAAAGTGCAGTGAAATACTTACAAGAACTAAATCGTGAGCGAGAATCGCTCAATTTGGGTAATAATCATCGAATAATTTAAGAGTTCTTCGTCTTTGTAAAAAGAACCTGCCAATTGTAAGCCAATGGGTAAATTATGGGTTGATTTCCCGGCAGGAATGGTAATTGTAGGCAATCCTGAATAGGTACAAGCCGGTTAAAAGTTGAATGCACATTAAACTTGCCGCTTGGCAACAAATCGCCTATATATTTTATTGTAATGTTTTGCAAATTAACTATGTAAAGCTAAATATTAGGAAAAGCTTAAAAATACTTAATAAATGCTTGTTTTTATAAGTAAATGGGATCATTGAAATTAATCAGTGATCCCAAATTATCAAAGTGAGAGATATAAAACCATTTACTCCAAATTGCTGTCAATCTTAATGGTTAAAATACAGAATCTTACGATAATATTAGTTTATTTATAGCCATTATTTTGTGGATGTATTTTTCATTTTACATAAACAAAAAAATGCCATAGCTGTTCTAAATGCAGATATGAATCTGAATCTAATAAAATTGTATATATAATGTC
>JAEINW010000355.1 GCA_016342715.1 Salinivirgaceae bacterium
CATACGAACCGTCGCAAGTAAATATGTTAAATTATTAAAATATATCCACATGCGACGCAATCTATTACATAAAAAAGAGAATTGCGTTTTGTTGCTTTAAATCAGTGAGACTATATTTTTTTTGAATTGAAAACGAATAAAAAACAAAAATTAGAACTAATCCCGAAAGAGAAGCGTATCAATATATTGACTCTTACTCCTCGCTGCTTGCAGCAAAATAAAAAAACAAATTATCCATCATTAATACCACACATCAGCTTACTGCTAGGTTTTTTAAATTCAAAGCTATATCATTTATGATTGACCTTTTCAAGAATTTTATCTTGCTCCCCAACTTTTCAACATGATCCCCTACAACCTTCTTCAATTCAACCTAAGTAGGTTCCTTATCTTTTTTATCAAAAAAACTTAGTGCCATTATTTTTAAAATTTAGGTTTATATCTTCGCCAGAATTTATATTTAGTAAACGATGAATAAATTATCAATTTTTCAAAGCATTTGAATCGTAACAAAAAATGCATTAATCGATAAATAATTAATAAAAAAACAAAGAAAATTACTGAATTAATGGCAAGAATTGATAAAACAGCAGCAATTTTAGGCAGGTAACTCGTAAGTAAGTTTTCGTAATTTAGCAGTGTATTCAAATAAGCAATTCCCACAATATCTAATAATATACCCAAAGTAATAACAAAACCATGAGCTGTTTCAATAGCGCGGGTTGGACAGGCATTCATACATCGCATGCAGCTTTCACATTTATATGACCAAAACGGACGGTTATTTACGTAATGGATGGCGTTTACCGGACAATTTTTAATGCACAAATTACATTGTATGCAATCGGAACTTGCAATAAATGTTTTGGCCAACACAAACCTTCCAATAGCGTAATATAGTAAAGAAATGGGTGCAATAACTAAATCCTGAACGATATCAAACAGCGCTCTATAATTCTTTTTCCCGCTATACATTTTTCTGGCAAAGCGTTTGGTTGTTTCTTCCCGCTTTTCAATAATAGAAGCTACCACTTTTTGCCTCATGCCTGGATGAAAAGAAATCCAATTCGAGGGCATATCAACAGGTTTCATTGCAATTATTGCATAGCCTTTTAATATTAAAACTAAAGCCGCAAATAATTGAGCAATTCCGCTAAGGCCAGGCAAAAACAATTTACCCATTTTCATTCCTGCACGGGTGTTCACAATAAATGCTTTCTGACCTTTTCTTGCTTTTGGAAAATGCCATAAAAAATTTAGCATAATTGGAGGGAAATTAAATCCGTGGGTTGGCGATGCAAAACCAATTAATTCTGAATCGGGTTTTTCAATCGATCTACGTGACGCTAATTCATCAATATTTATCAATTTTGAACTAAATCCAGACTCTTCAGTAATATTGGATATCCACTCAGACACCCTTTTAGCATTCCCTGTTCCTGAAAAATAATATATGCTTGTGTTCATAACATTTTCAGTATTTAAAAATGAGTTAATTACTAATTGTTCATTACTAATTGATAATTATTTTCTTACAAATCCTTTTTTTAATTTTTCTTTTTGGTTTACCGGTGCAAAAAACACATCTCTATTCACAAACCTGATATCTTCGATGGTATATATACTGTTCGGATTATTACTTTTAATAATATTTATGGCCTCATTCATTTTTTTGCGAGTTACAATAATATAAACAACACCTACTTCACCTTTTGTTCCTTCGGCATTTACAAATGTTACTCCAAAACCTTTACACTGCAATTCGTTCACTAAATCTTTAGCATCACGTTTAGTAATAACCCTAATTAATTCATGTCCTAAAGCTAACTTCTCTTCTATTTTCATGCCTATATAGTTTCCTGTGGCAAAGCCTCCAGCATAAGCAAAGTAGCAAATCCAGTTATCTAAATTTTCAATTATTTTACTAATAGCTAAAACCCAAATAAACACTTCAAAAAAACCAATAATTGGAGCAATTTTTCGCAATCCCTTTGCTACCAGAATAATACGAATCGTTCCCAAACTCACATCAAAAATTCTAGCAACAAAAATAAGAACAGGAATAACTACATAAGCATAAAAATCAAAATTCATATCTTTGATAATATTAATGAACAAGCTCGCTGCAACAGACGAGGTATCAAGTTAGTATAATTTTTAAACATTCGTAGCAAGCTGCGTTTAATATCACCCACATTGTGGAATTTAAAAATGTGAAGTTAATTATTCGTTTAAATAAATACACATAATAAAAATGAAAAATACTATAATTTTATTGATAGCATTTCTTGACATTTCGGTAATCCCGCTTTGGTCGTAGAATTCGGCTATTTGGCCTATGTTGTTTTTTGAGGGGTCGGTGCCATAAATGGTTTTTTCTACTACATATTCGCTCTCGCCAAGGCGCAAAGTCGCAAAGGTTGGGCGTTGTAATTGGTCGTAGGTGTTTTGTATTTGGTGGTTTCGGCTGTTCCAAGAGTATAGTGGTTTTCCGGCTACATCGGTCAGTACCCAGTGTTTTAGCCCCTTAAATAGTTTGACTAAAATATAGATTAAAATCTATACTTTTATGATTATGAAAAAAAGAA
>JAEINW010000356.1 GCA_016342715.1 Salinivirgaceae bacterium
CATTGATTAACGATTTAAGAAGTTGTTAATTCTGAAATCAAAATTCGTTAACTTCTCTCATGAGCGTTAGCGAATAACTTCTCTCATGAGCGTTAGCGAATAATCTTTGTTCGATATTCAATGAAATCTTATATATAAAACATTATATATTCTAAAGTGAAAGGCATTACTTGCCTTGGGGATAGTCTACTTTAATTTTTTCTTTATTCAGGTATCAAATACTAAACAAATTATGTTTACATTATTTTATAATGTTTAAACGATGTAAAACGAGAAGAATACAATTGTTAAGTAATTTTTTTTATAGCCCTATATTAAGACTCATTGTTCTTAGAAAAAGCATTAATAAACTCTTGGGCTATATCTGAATTTATTGAATCAGAAAGGGCTTTTGCCGACAATTCTGATACTTCTTCATTTATTTCTTTGTTAACAATTTTAAACATAAATTCTTTAACCATCCTGCGGGTTTCATTCGATGATCGTTGAATATTCTCAATTAACTTTTGTTCTGTTTCAAGTAAATTTTCGGTTGGAGCAATTTTATCAGCTAATCCATAAGTAAGTGCTAATTGTGCATTAAAAGCTTCCGCTGAAAGCATTAATGCTTTACTGCGTTTAAAGCCCATTCTTTTAATTAAATATGGAGCAATGGAAGCTGGTACCATTCCAAATAACACTTCGCTTAATCGTAAATGACTGTTTTGATCAAGTATTACAAAGTCAGAAACAGCTAATAAACCTAAAGCTGCACCATATAAATAACCATGGCCAATTGTTATTGTGGTTTGAGGTAAACGATGCCAAGTTCTCAGAAAAACCGAAAGTTCCTTCAAATTTTCTAATCTTTCTGCTTCGGGTAAATCGGCCGCTTTTTTAAACCAGCATAAATCGGCACCAGCACAAAAGCTATCTCCTTTACCTTTAAGTACAACAATATCAGTAGTTATATCGTTTTTTAAATCTTTGGCTAATTGCATTAAAGACTTGATCATTTCATCATTTAGTGCATTTTTTTTATCAGGACGATTTAAACGAACCGTTAAAATATTGCCATTTTTTTCTAATTCAATAAGTTTTGTCATGGTATAAATACTTTTGATAGATTTTCAAAATTTACCTTTAAATCAATTAATAAGAATCGAATCGTATGAAAAACAATTAAATTTTTTGCTATATAAAGATATGAAGTATTTCAAACAAATGGCTATATAAAACTTTTTAAAATATCATTGAAAATTATTGCGTGAGATTTATTCATATTTATATGGGTAAGTGTAATTTCTTACTCATTAAAAATAAACTTCAGCAAACATATTATTTGCATTCAGTCCTTTGTCTTTAAGAATCTCCATGGCATCAAAAATCATTTCACTGTTTCCACATAAATAGAATAGGGTATCCTTTGAATATTTTTGATCTTTGATAAAGTCAGTTACTCTTCCATGAAAATCCCCATTTTTATCGCGCGTAGTGCAAAGGGTATAGTTTTTTTTAGGATAAAAGACTTTTTCATAAGCTTCGTCAATGGTTCTAACTCCGTGAATTAATTTGTAGTTCATGTCCTTATGTGAGGCAATCATACTTTTAAACGGAGCAATACCAGTACCGGTAGCTATCATAACAATCGGATGATTTTTTCTACGGTTTTCACTAATAGTAAAATAACCCATAGGACCATTTATTTCAAGTTCTTCGCCAACTTGTAATTTTTTAAGTTTAGGTGTAAGAGCTCCGTCATCAACTTCTTTAACTAATATTTCAAAATAATTTGAATCTTCACCATTGTACAATGAGTATTGGCGAAATTCACTTTCGCCTTTTTTACCTACCACTAAATGTTGGCCTGGAGTAAAATCAATTCCTTTTCGTTCCATTTTAATTATGAAAGTAGTTGAATTTAGGAATTCAATTTCTTCAATTTTGTGTATGCTGTGATAATAATCTGTTGCCATTTAATAAATATTTTTGCAAAAAAAATATTTTAAGCATAAAAGAAAAGACTTTTATGTCTTAAATATTAATTTCCAAACGTTCAGTTATCAATTTTTGTTTATGTTAATTTTTCAAACAATAGAAGGTTTAAATGCACGTTGACCTTTCTAAGGCACGCTAAAAGGTATGGCGGCAACGCTGGTAGGTCGAAATATGTATTTATTAATGATGCACCCACTATGATAAACAAAGCATTACAAATCATGAAAATCATTCCATTTATTTTTTTTCTTGTTTTTTCACCGATGGTTTAAGGTTAATATATAATAGCGGGTCTGCTTTCGGGCTATTCTGTATCTTATCTCATTGGAGTAAAAAAATGCACCAATTACAAAAACGATAGCGAACTACAAAGTCTTTATTTGCAGGGTTTCGGAATAGTAAATAGGAAGGTTTTAAATCACAAATGAGGTTTTATTTCAGCAGCTTCTGCGTGTCATCTTAGCTATAGCCAAGGTACTGCTGCAATTAATCTAGTTAATTCTATTTTGATTGCATTATATCTTTCGGACTGAAAGTCCAATTCATTTTAGCCCGATGGCAACGCCTCGGGTTAT
>JAEINW010000357.1 GCA_016342715.1 Salinivirgaceae bacterium
ATCTGCCCTCAATAGAGCTGTACGCATTAGTTTACCCTTTTTCAAATCCAACCATAAATTATCAAATTTCACGAATTAATATTGGCGAAAGTAGCTATGGAGCCTTTTGTTTTTACAGAGCAAATGTTTATGCAAAAGAGGGGGTAAAAAGTGCCTTTGACTTATTAGAGAAGGCTATAAATAATGGATATGCAATTCCCGAAAAATATAGAGCTAACTTTATTTCAAACCTTGACAGCGAAAAGTATGATAAAATATTGCTTGAAAATAATTATAAACCAATTCAGCAAGTTTCAAAAACAGACCCTAAGCTTAAAAGTTTTGTTGAAAACAAAATAAACGATTGGCAACAAAAAGGAAAATTTGAAAAATCTTTAGATTATCAGTTAAGAGTTTCAAGCCAATTGCGTGAAAAAAAAATCACAGAACTTGTACAGACTTATATTGACAGTATAGGTTTATCACAAGTTGATTTGACTAAAGCGATAAACGAGTATGATGCAGACAACGAGGTGTTTAAAATTATATTTGACAACTTGAATAAAATTTATTTACCAGTGCCCATTAGTGAAGCTCCTATTTTTGATAAAAACTTTAAAACATTGCATTACGAAAATCCCGTATTTACTATTTATGATGGCAGTTATGAAATATTGCATTTAGAAGTAACCAATCCTGCAAACAACAAAAAATACAGCTACGATAGCAAAGATGTAATTGCTTTTTCAACAACTGAACTTGAGTTAAAATTTGATGAACTTGAATTGGAATTAGAACCCCAGCAAAGTGTTAATAGCATTCAGGAAGGTGTAAATAATATTAGTGTTGGTGTGGTTGATGTGGATGAAAACATTCCAACAATTCAAAACAAAAACAATAGTAAATATGCCCTGATAATTGGTAATGAACAGTATGAAAATTTTCAAACAGGATTAAAAGCAGAGCAAAATGTTGAATTTGCAGAAAATGATGCTGAAATATTTAGAGAATATTGTCTTAAAACTTTAGGTATACCTGAGGAAAATATAATATTTGAAAAAAATTGTGGTGTGGTTCGTATGCAACAATCAATTTCACAAATAAACTCAGTTGTAAAAACAATGAATGGGGAAGCCGAAGTTGTTTTTTATTATGCGGGTCATGGATTTCCAAACGAAAACACAAAAGAGCCCTGTTTAATACCGGTTGATGTGTCAAGTACTTCAATAAATATGGCAATAAGTTTAAATTCTGTAATTGAAAAATTAACACAGTATCCTTCAAAAAGAGTTATTTTATTTGTGGATGCTTGTTTTTCTGGTGGTGGTAGAAATATGGGTTTATTGGCATCAAGGGGAATAAAAATTGTTCCTAAAAATGCAAATTTGTTGGGTAATGTTGTAATGTTTAGTGCTAGTTCAGCAGAGCAATCATCGTTAGCATATAATGAAAAAAGGCATGGATTATTTACATATTTTTTACTTAAAAAGCTTCAGGAATCGGAAGGAAAAGCAACCTTACAAGAATTGGAAGAATATTTATCTAAACAAGTATCCATAAAATCGGCATTAATTCACTCAAGAGAGCAAAATCCGGAAGTTCATTTTAATCCGAACATTAAAGAAAATTGGAGGGCTTGGAATCTTTAATGGAATGTAGTTTAATATTATTTTTGCAATGGATTTTGTCAAGCAAAAACGAAGCGTATGCTTACGAGAAAAACCCAAATCCAATTATTAGCCATCTTTTTTTGCTAAACGTTTCAAAAAATTTGTTTTCACAGTAAAAAATATCAGCATCGGTATTTGATAGCTAAACAAATGCATCCATTTCCTTGGTTGAGGTTTTTGTTCCGGGCACCACCATTGGCATCGTAACTGATGAAAAAGCCCTATTAAATCCAGCCTTTTAGTTTGTAATAGCTTAGAGCACAATATTCTCGCAATACAATTATTTCATATTTTAAGTAATTCCACATATTGTAGCGCAAGGAGAGAGTAAGTTTTGTTTTATCTGGGTCGGAGTCTTTTAAAGTAAGTAAATTATTGCTTAGATTTTTTTCAAAAGATGCCTTTCCACCCACTTGATTGAATCCAAATTTGCGAAAGGTTAATATAGATCGATATAAATGTTCTGGTGATGTTATGATGATTAAATTTAAGGTGTCTTTTACCTGCTTGAATCTGTTTGAAATATTTCTTGCCTGCGTATAAGTACTGGTTCCTTCCGATTCAAATTCAACTCTCGATGAATCAACACCATGTAAAACAAGCTCATTACGAATAATTTTATAGTTATTATTTACTTCAAAAGTATCAGATGGAAGAGCAATAATTATATTTGCATCAGCGTATAATTTTGCTGCATTTGCCGCATAGTAGGTTCTGATTAAACCATCGGGGCTTGGCATTCCCGAACTTCCCATTAAAATAATGGTATTTACTCAGGAGGATATTTTTCTGCTATATTTAAGCTGAAGCAAGATTTACTGCAAGGCGCATAGATTCAAA
>JAEINW010000021.1 GCA_016342715.1 Salinivirgaceae bacterium
AGTGGCAGCCTTTGACCGGAATCAGTGGCAGCATATCATCGGAATGAGTGGCAGGGTTTGCTCCGGATTATCCACATATCTTCATCGTTATAAAGATAATACCAGTGAATTTCAATAGTATGACCACTCTTTTTAAATTCTTCGAGTTTTACTAAAAAACGTAATAGAACTTTTGCTGAGGAAGAATTAAAATAATCAAGCTTAAAAATAATGATAGTTTCGTTATTCGGAAATTTGCAATAATCATCAAACCATTCAAATATGGGTTCAAAAAAGCTAACAGCATTTTCAGGTCGCGATTTACCCGAAAATTCAAAATGATTGGCTTCTTTATCTAATGATACTTTTAAAGTGGTACTTGTACCTTCTCTAAATAATGGTTTCATAATAATGCATTAATAATGTATAAACTCAAATATAAGAAATAATATAGTATCAGTATATGCTTTTTGTTGGGTAATTATATGATACACGTTTTAATTTACAAAACACATTCAAATAGTTTCTTTTAGTATTTTTCAATTACAAATTCAACACGTCGGTTAATAACTCTACTCTCCTGTAAAGTATCGGTTAAAATAGGTTCTGTTTTGCCTTTACCCTCAATTTTGATTCTTTCGTTATGAATTCCTCTTGCTACTAAATATTTTTTAATAGATGTTGATCTTTCTATAGATAATTCCATATTGTATAATTCTGAACCTACATCATCGGTATGACCAATTAATGTAATATTCAAATCAAAATATTGCATCATTATTTTTGCAAAATAATCAAGTGAATAAAAATATTCATCAAGTATTTCAAAAGAATTAAAATCGAATTGAATATTGGAATGTATATATGCTTTATCATCAATGATTTTATAGGATTCCATATTTCCATCCAACTTAAATTCATTTAATTCTTTTTTTATTAAATCAACAAAAGGTATTTTTTCACCTTTACTTTTAAATGATTTGGCTTTTAAAAATACACCCGAATCATACACATTATCTCCAACATCGGCAATGGCAAATTTCAATTTATAGGGCTGATATGGAATTACATGCATAGATGCTTCAAGCAGCGTAGTTAATCCATCAAACTGGAAAGAATATGATAATTCCAACTCACTCAACTCCCCTTTTAAGTTATCGCTACTCCATAGTCGATTTGCTATAAAATACTCACTGTTCTTATGTTCATTTACATGATCAACAGTTACCGGATCGATTAAATTAGGAAGCATAGCTAAATTTATTTGACCATCAATTCCCGGCCCGGAAATAAAAAATGCAAAAACATCGTTTACCCCATGGTTCACAAATTCTGGGTATTCTTCGGAGGCAAAAAAATAGTTAAAAGAAATTTTGTCAGTATTTGGGTAAAAAGTAAATTCTAAAATAGCTGCATCTGCCGTATTGTTTTTTGCAACTTTTTCTAAATCGGGGTCACCCGGTGTAAATCGCATACTTCCCATCCCATTAGAATCGTTTGGGCCATCAATGTTCTCGGCAATACCTGTAGATAAAACAACTCCTTTTGTTATGGGTAAAAAATTGGTGGCTGAATAAAATACACCAATTGATTTATCCGATCCAATATATTTAACATCTGTAATAGAAATTCCACTGGTGTCGGCAAGTAATATTTTTTTAATAATCTCGCTTGGTGACAATTCATTTTTAACAATTATTTGCGAAAATGAACTTTTCACAAACACCAAAGTTATTAATACAACGAGAATACGAAACCTAAATAAGAACCTATTTGCTTGCATTTTTTTCAAAGTATTTCCAAAGCTCATCATTGGGTACAGGTGCAATAATATGAATCGGTTCTTTTTGTACGGGATGTATAAAAATCAAACTACGAGCATGTAAACTTATTCCAGAATCATCGTTCGAACGAGCAAAACCATATTTTAAATCCCCTTTTATAGGGCATCCAATATTTGAAAGTTGGGCTCTTATTTGATGATGACGACCTGTTATTAAATTTACCGAAAGCAAATAATAATGGTCGGAATGTTGTATGACTTTATATTCTAAAATGGCTTGTTTGGCTCCATTTGAATCTTCGGCACACACAAACGATTTATTCTTTATCGCATTTTTTCGTAAAAAATTTGTTAGCCGATCTTCTATTTTTGGAGGTTTATTTTTAACAATAGCCCAATAGGTTTTCGATAAATCATCCTTCTTTTTAAATTGCTCATTTAGCCGTGTTAAAGCCTTACTTGTGCGAGCAAATAAGACCACACCTGATGTGGGTCTATCTAATCGGTGAACCACCCCAACAAATACATTCCCCGGTTTATTATACTTTTGTTTTAAATAAAGGGCAACTTTTTCACTTAATGGAGTATCGCCTGTTTTATCTCCCTGAACAATATCAGAAACCTTTTTATTTACAGCAATTACATGATTATCCTCAAATAAGATTTCAAGATTTTCAGTCATAATTAAGGTTAATATTGTTCCTTTTCATTCGGAAAATCTACCGCTCGAACATCAGCAATGTAAGATTTTACAGCTCCATGAATTTCAGCAGATAAATTATGATAACGACGTAAAAAACGTGGCGAAAATTCTTGAGTTATTCCAAGCATATCGTGTAAAACTAATACTTGACCATCGACTTGTGAACCTGCTCCAATACCAATAATTGGAATTTTCACCATGGCTGCAACCTCACCTGCAAGTTTTGCCGGAACTTTTTCAATAACCATTCCAAAACATCCAAGTTCTTCTAACAATTTTGCATCCTCTTTTAGCTGTTTTGCTTCTTCCTCCTCACGCGCACGGACAACATAAGTGCCAAATTTATGAATACTTTGAGGAGTCAAACCCAAATGTCCCATAACTGGAATTCCTGCCGACAAAATCCTTATAATAGATTCTTTAACCTCAAATCCTCCTTCTAATTTTACCGCATGAGCACCTGTCTCTTTCATAATTCGTATGGCTGAATTAAGCGCTTCTTTTGAATTCCCTTGATAGGTTCCAAAAGGCAAATCAACCACAACCAAGGCTTTAGATACAGCTCGAACAACCGAAGCTGCATGATAAATCATGTTATCGAGTGTAATAGGGAGCGTTGTTGCATGTCCAGCCATTACATTCGATGCCGAATCGCCGACTAATATCACATCAACCCCAGCCTGATCAACCAAACGCGCCATGCTGTAATCATAAGCAGTTAACATGGCAATTTTCTCACCCTTTAACTTCATTTCACTCAATATATGAGTGGTTATCATTTTAACATTATTATGTACTGACATTGCAAAATATTTTAATCAATATTCATAAAATGGATAATGAAAAAATCCAATTGCAAATTTGAAGAATAAATTGGAGAATTCTAGTAAAATAATGTAATTAATGAAGTTTTTTGCTAATTCAATTGTTTTATTCGAATGCCTTGAACAACTACAACAAATAGTAATACTACAAAAACAAGAGAAAATGCAATCAACAATAGGTTCATTTTTTCTCTTAACTGCTTAATTTCTAAACGTAACACCAAACTCTCTTCGTTAATATCATTTTCATTTTTAACAACTTTACCAGTCATATTATTAAATAATGAATCGCGCAAAGTCACATAATTCTGATAATAATTTAATGCTTGTTTTGAATCGTTTTCAAGATAATACAATTCATACAACGATTTGTAATTATCCATTTCAGTTAACTTATACTCATTTTTAATAGACATTTTTAAGCTTTCTAAAAAACTTTCTTGTGCTTTCTGAAAATCACCTAACTCCTTATAAACATTACCCATTTTATTAATCGATTGGGCAATTACAATGTCATCACTTAATGAATTATGAATAGATAAGGCTTTTTTATAATAATTCAATGCCATTTTATAATCTTTTTGATCAAAGTATAATGCGCCAATTATATTGTTTATTTTAGCTATTTCTAAAAAATTCGAAAGCTCAGTATTAGCTTCCAAAGTTTTAGAAAACCACTTTAGAGCCTCTTCGTAATTTTTTAATTTATAATAGGCATATCCTTTTAAATAATTCAAATTGGCAATTGAAGGATAATGATCAAGATTTTTATAAATATTTAGCGCCAAATCATAACTCCCAATAGCTTTTTGGTATTCTTTCCAATTTATATATATTGACCCAATACTTGTATAAATTTCAGCTTCTCGCATTGGGAACTGTAATTCTTGAAAAATTTTTAAGGTTTGTTCAAAATACAATAGTGATTTTTTATACTCTGATTTATTAAAAAAAACAATTCCAATTTTCTGCATTAAATTGGCAATTTCCTTTTTATTTCCAATGCGTAAAACCAACTTCAATGACTTTTGATAATAGTTTAATGATTGATCGTAATTTCCAATATTATAATAACTATTTCCTAAAAAATTTGTGACTTTTGCCTGATCTAAAACCTGATCAAATTCTTCAGCCCATTTGAGTCCAACCTCGGCATACTCAATTGCCTGAAGACTCGACAATTGCTGAGACTGTTGTAATTTTTGCAATAACAAAGCAACTTTTTCTTCTTTTGGCACATTGGCCAAATCTGACAGAATACTATCTCCTGGCTGAATTTCACCACTTGCATTTATTGCAAAAAACAATAAAAATAAAAGTGCAAGAAATCTTACTTGAAATTTATCACGGGTAATCATAGTACAATATATTAGTTGTTAGAAAATTTGGGTAAACTAAAATAAAAAATAGTTTGCTTATTTTCTAGACTTTCGGCCCATATTTTACCTTTATTAATAGAAACAAATTCTTTGCATATTTTCAAACCCATTCCAGTACCCAATTCATTGAGGGTACCACTACTTGAATCATTAGGTTTATTTGATAAGATCTGTTGCAATTGTGTTGGATTCATTCCAACCCCATTATCCTCAACCCCCACCTGAATGTAATTATTAATTTCATATGCAAAAACTCTTACTTTACCTCCTTCATATGAAAATTTTATGGCGTTGGTAATCAAATTCCTAAGTAATACCATTAGTGCATTTTTATCAGCATACACTAAAAGATCATCAGGTATCTCCTTTTGAATTTCGATCTTTTTATTTTTTGCAATTACATCAATTATTTCTAAACATTCACCTAAACTATCATTTACATTAATTGCTTCAGGCTTATAATCAATAAGTTCACTTTGTGTTTTCGACCAATTTAACAGGTTATCTAAAAGTCCCATTAATGATTTGGTCATTCCATCCATATGATTAATAATGGTCTTTTTTTCTTCTTCATCAATCGTATTTTGTTCACCAGAAAGCAAGTGGCTCATATTACATAATGTTGAAACCGGACTTCGCAGGTCGTGAGCTATTACCGAAAATACATTCTCAAGCATATGATGAGCTTTGCGCTTATTTTTAAGCAAAATATATAATTGAATAGCAATAATGATAGTAATGACAAAGAAAACCCCCAGAATAATGCCTAAACGCTGCTGGTATTTAATCCTCAAATCGTCAATTTCCATTTGTTGCTTTAACTTCTGAATCTCGTTTTCTTTTCGTGTAGTTTCATATGCAACTTGTAATTCTGCAATTTTTTTTGAGTTTTCTCTATTTAATATACTATCCTTTTGTGCAGCATAAACTAAATAGTGTTCCAAAGCCTTTTTATAGTTATCCGATTTCTGAAATAAATTATAATTTTCAAAACTGGCGGTTTTAATTAATTCTCCTTCGTTTGTTTTCATCGCAAGATTAAATCCTTGTCCCAGATGTTTTTGAGCTTTGTAATAGTTATTCTCTTTCAAATATAATTGGCCAATATTTATATGAGTAATAGCTAAACCCCGAGTATTATTCAATTTCTCACGTATTTGTAGCGCTTGGTTAAATAATTTATGAGCTTGAGAATATTTGTCAAATTTAACATATACATCTCCCATATTATTAAGCACATTTGCCTTCCCACTCAAATTTTCAATTTCCTTATATAAATCCAATGCATTGTTATAAAAGTCGATTGATTTATTAAAGTCATTCATGTCGCGATAAATCAAACCAATATTGTTTAACGAAGAGGCAACAGCCGCCTTATCGCCAATTTCTTCACGTAAGCGTAAAGCGGTTAAATAGCTATGTAATGCATTCTTTAACTCACCCATATTCCAATAAACGCTCCCCAAATAATTATGAGTTACGGCCATTTGAATTTTATTCCCCAAAATAGAATAAGCCTTTAATGCCTTTTCATGATATTCAATGGCTGTTTTATAATTTGAAATTTCTCGATAAATAATTCCCACATTATTTAATGATACCGCCATATTTGCTTCGTCATTCAATTCGTCCCTAATCTCTAAAGAACGTATGTAATAATTTAGTGCATCGTGATACTTTGCTAACTTTAAATATATTCCCCCAATATTGTTTAGCGATGCTGCAATTGAAGTTTTATCTTCTTGTTTTTCACGTATATCTAATGCTTTTTTGTAAAAATCTAAAGCCTTTTCATACTGATTTAATGCTTTATAAACATTACCAATATTATCGTACGATTTTCCAATATTAGCCTCATCACTTAATTGCATTCTAATTTCCAATGCATCGTTATAATATTCTAATGCTTCGGTATATTTTCCTATTTTCCAATATACATTTCCAATATTGCTAAGGGTATAAGCTTTATTTTTTAACGATTTGGTATTGGCATAAATGCTTAATGCTTTCGCATGATACATAATAGATGAATCGTATTTACTCATATCCTTAAAAAGAATTCCAATGTTGCTATACGAGGAAGCCAAATTATTGTAATCATTTAATTGCTTTCGTATTTCTAATGATTTTTTATAGTTTTCTAAAGCATTGGAAAATTGTCCTAATTTCCATTGCAAACCTCCAATATAATTTAATGCTGAGGCTTTAATATCATAGATATTATTTTTTGATGCTATTTCAAGTGATTTATAAAAATACTGAAGTGCTTTATCGTTTAAACCTTGATCTCGATAAACAACACCAATAAACAGGTAGGTTTCAGCTTCTAAATCTTTTCTATTAATTCGCTGATGCAAATCGATGGCTTTGTTATATTCTGCAATGGCTTTAATATATTCTTCGTTTTTCCAAAAAATATGAGCATTGAGCTGAATACAATAGCTTTCCATTTCTTTGTTCTTTTCATTCTTAAAGTTTTCCAGCGCTTTTTCAATTTGCTCCTTAGAATGAAAAAAGTCGTTCTTTCTGTAATAAGCCTTTGCCTGTAAATAAACTACTTTGTTTCTAATATCTATTGCATTTGCACGAACTGCAGTACTGTATGCCTCTTTTGATAGTTCAATACTTCTATCAGGATTCACATCTAAATATGCCTCCATTAAAAGAATTAGTGTATTGGCTTTTTCTTTTCCTACAACTTTGGTAATTCTATTTTCAAGACTATCTATTATATGCACAGTATTTTGAGAATAAACGGAAGTAATAAAGAAAATAAAAAGGAAAATTAGATTATATTTTAATCTATTCATGTTACTATAAATATGGGTTTTAAATGACTCTAAAATTAGCCAAAAAATTAGGTCACCCCAAATATTGTTATTAACACATAAAGGTTAATATGTTTAAAGGAACTAAATTCTTACACCAAGTACAATCACATCATCAATTTGGCGATTTTTGCCTTTCCAATCGTCAAACTTTTTACCTAATAATTCTTTTTGTTTAGCTAACTCATCCTGATGTATTTCAATTAAAATTTCTTTGAAATTTCTTTGAAATAACTTTCTACCTTTTTCCCCTCCAAACTGATCGTAATATCCATCGGAAAACATATAAAGCATATCATTTTTCTGAATTTTAATAAGGTGGTTTACAAATGGTGCTTCGTGTAATAAATGCACACCAATTGGCATTCTATCGCCTTGATATTCAATTAATTCTTTGTTTCGCATAATTACCAATGAATTATTTGCTCCAGCAAAATGCAGCTCACTTTTTTCGTAATCGATAACACATAAGGAACAATCCATTCCATCCGATGTGGAATCTTCATACTTACCGGTTTGGTGCAAGGCAAGTTTCACATTTTCACGCAATAGGTTTAAAATATCTGCAGCATCATTAAATGCAATTTTATCAATTATTTCAGTAAGTAAAGTAGCTCCAAGCATACTCATAAATGCGCCAGGCACCCCATGTCCGGTGCAATCAATTGCTGCAATTACCGATAAATTACCTGCTTTTCGCATGAAATGAAAATCACCACTAACAATATCGCGCGGACGTAAAAATACAAAATGACTGGGAGCCACCTCATTACAAATATCTTTTGGTGGCATTACTGCATTTTGTATCCTACTTGCATACTCAATACTATCTGTAATTTTTTGTTTTTGTTCTTCAATGGCATCGCGCTGAACAGCAATTTCTTCTTTTTGTTGAAGTATTTCATGATTCTTGATCGCAAGCATTTCATTGGCATGCTTTACTCTCCTATTTTGTCGGTACAACAGCATACTAAAAATACTTATTAAAGATATTAATGAAACACCAAAATAAATCCAATTTTTTTGACGTCGATTTTTTTCTTTCTGTGTAAGTAATTGTATGTCTTTTTCTTTTAATTCCAATTCTTTCTTTTCTGTTTCGTACCGAATTTGCATATCAGCAATTTTTTTAATGCTTTCAACGCTAATAATTTTATCTTTTAATTCAGTAAATCGGGTATAATAGTCAAAGGCTTTTGCAAAGTTCTTTTGTTTTGAATACACCATTGCAAATGCATACAAAACATCTTTTTCAAGGTTTGTATTTTTTAATTCTTTCGATATCCACAAAGCTCTATCAAACAACGATATAGCTACAATGTAATTCAATTGCGAAACATGTACTTTCCCCAAATCGAGGGCTGAATAAGCCTCTCCATTTAAATCGCCAATTTCTTTGCGCATATCTAAAGCGATATTAAAAAACTGTGTAGCTTCGTAAATCTCATCGAACTTTAAATGCAAATTCCCAATGTTATTTAAAATATTGGCAACATTTTTCTGATCACCTATTTCCTTATAAACCGATAATGAATTTTGATATTCAATTAAAGCACTATCTCTTTCGTTCATGCTCTTATAAACCAATCCTAAGCTATTGTGTGACCGTGCAATGTATTTTTTATCACCTACAAGCTTCCTTAAAGCTAATGAACTAAGATAAAAATCTCTTGCTTTTTTATAATCGCCCGATTGCCAATAAACCCCGCCAATAAAATTTAATGCATTGGATTCTAAAAACTTATCTCCAATTTTTTGATATTGTTCCAGTGTTTTCTCATAATATTCTAAAGCTTTTTCAAAATTACCCAAATCCTTATAAATTAAACCAATATTATTCATGGTTGCAGCAATCGGTCTTGCATCACCAATTCCTTCAAGAATTTCAAGTGCCTTTAAATAATTTTCCAATGATTTTTTATATTCTTTATTCGACCAATATACTCCACCAAGGTTATTGTAATTTGTAGCTAATTGCGATTTATTGTCAATTTTGTAAAGCAAGTCATTCGATTGTTGCAGATATTTTACTGAAGTAGGAAAATCATTTTGATTTTTATACAAAGTGGCCAGATTATTCAAAATAGAAGCTATTGCTAAGGTATCTCCCAAATTTTGGCGTAAGGTTAATGATTTCATGTAATAGGTTAATGCCGAATCCTGATCGTTTTTTGCCAAAAATACGTTTCCTAATTGATTAAGTGTTCCAGCAATTTCTCCCTTATCGCCTTCTTGATACCAGCATCCAAGGGCTTTTGAATAATACTCAATGGCTGTTTCGTAATCACCCAAGCTTTTACTTACCAAACCCATATTATTATAAATCTGCCCTTTTTGATCTGTATCATTTTGCTGTTCTCTAATTTGCAAAGCCAGGCTAAAATAATGCATCGATTCATCGTAGTCGTTTTTACGCCAATAAACACCCCCTAAGTAATACAATGTTTGTGCTTGACCTTCTACAACAATTTCTTCTTCGTAAATATCTAATGCTCTATAATGATAATCAATAGCAATATCTAATTTTCCAGCATCACGATATTTAATTCCAATTTCATTAAGAATTTGAGCCTGCACCAGTTTTGAATCTGCTTTTTTAAGTTCATTTTCTAACTCATCGATAGTTTTTGAAAACGATAAACTAACAAACAAAAGTGATATTAGTATAAGAAAAACTCTTTTAATTGGCATAGTAATTTGGTTTTTGAGAAACATTAACTGTATAAATTTACCAAAAATTCAGAATCTGCAAGAGTTTTATTCAACTAAGGTGGTTTTTTTATTACTTAAACTTTGATGAAGGAAATGTATTTGCGATTAAAATCGCTAATTTTCGATTGAATAATAATGAAAAATCGGGACGATCTCTGAAAAAAAATCAATCGTTAATGTTTGTTACTTCACTTTCAAAACTACCCGAATTCAAAGTCACTTTAACACAATCTCCTTTTTTAATATGTTTTGAATGGCTTAAGACTTTATTATTATAGCTAACAATGGCGTAACCTCTTTTAAGAATATTTTTAGGGTCAATTAAGGAAAGTGTTTCTTGTAAACTATTCAGCTTATTATTTTTGATAATAATATAATTATTACTCCATTTATTTATTCTAATCTGCCTTATCTTGCAAATTTCTGCTTCTTTTGAAAAAAAACCTTTAGTAAAGCTTTTTAAATCGCGAGTATAATTAACCAACTCATATTGCTTGTTATCACCATATTTTCTGATCGCACTTGTAAGTATAATTTTATTTCTTTCTAAGCGATCAGAATTCTTTTGCAGAATAAAATTTAGTGCTTTATCTAAATTATAAACAGATTGACTTAATCTATCGCTAGCATTCTCAATTATTATGGCATAAGCTTCTTCTAAGCTATTTTTTAATTCTTGTAAATGATCATCTAAATCGATGAATTTTGCGATTAAAAACTCGGCAACAGCCGTTGGTGTTTTCAGTCGTGTGTGAGCTACTAAATCGGTAACTGTATCGTCTCGTTCATGACCAATACCGGTTATTATTGGTAGCGGAAATTGGGTGATAAAATAGGCCAAATCGTAATTATCAAAACAATTTAAATCTGATTTTGAACCTCCGCCTCGCATAATGGCTACCAAATCAAAATCATCTATCCTGTCAAAAATCAAGTTTAAACTTTGGATAATAGACTCCGATGCTTTTTCCCCTTGCATAATAGCTGGGAACAACTCTACTTTAAAATAGTATGCATTTTGATTGGATTTTAATTGATCGCAAAAATCGCCATAGCCTGCTGCTGTTTCTGACGAAATTACTGCAATTCGTTGTGGCAAAGTAGGAAAAGGAATGCTTTTATTCATTTCAAGCACCCCATCATTATCTAAGTGCTGTATTATTTCTGCTTTTTTTCGAGCCAAATCGCCCAAAGTATATTGAGGATCAATATCCTTAACATTTAAACTAAAGCCAAAAACTTCATGAAATTCAATGGAAACTTTTAGCAATACTTTTAATCCCGATCTTAATGTTTCACCCGTGCTAGTTTCGAAATAGGGTTTTATGGTCCTAAAAGCAAAGGCCCAAATGGTGGCTCTTGTCTTAGCTATTATTCGATCGGAAATGGTATCTTTTTCAATAAGTTCTAAATAACAGTGCCCACTTCTGTTTATGTTAAGTTCGCTTATTTCGGCAACCACCCATAAAGGTAATTCATAAGCCGATTGAAGACTTAACTTAACATCGAAAACCAATTGTGATAAACCTACCGGATCTTTTGCCATTTTATTTTTTAACAACTATTGATGTAAGTACACCGGTATTTGTGTAAACAGTTAAAACATAAGCACCTCTTTCTAATATATCAAGACCTTGTATCTTAATTTTTGCAGTAGAAGTTGTATTCAGCACTTTACTTTGTGAAAATAATTTATTTCCTAGTAAATCAAATAATACAATATTTATGGTTTGTTCTTTATCGATATAAAGATTAAAGCTAAGATCAGATACTAATGGATTGGGATAAACATTTAAAATCTGTGACTTAGTATTATCCTTGATAAATGTATCATTCATCATATCTATGGCATAAGCATAATCGGGAATTCCGTAACCGTAATAATTATTTGGATTGTCATAACTATCGGCACAAGACCTAATTAAATCCAATAATTCCATATTAGATAAATCGGGAAAAGCCTGCCACAAACAAGTTGATAAGCCTGCAATTAAAGGGCAGGAAAAAGAAGTTCCACTGCCACTACCATCACTACCATCAGGATTTACCAATATCGTACCTGCTCCTACCCCGCAAACATCAGGTTTTACTCTTCCGTCGGCGGATGGACCCTGACTACTGAAATATGCAATTGATTCCTCTTGGTTTACTGCACCAATACACATTATATGTTCACCATCACTTGGAGCTGTTAAATATTTCCAGGAATTTCCTCCCTCATTACCTGCACTACTAACAACAAAAATTCCTTTTGAAAAAGCTTTTTCAGCACCTTGGGTAATTCTTGTGGTTTCACCATCCATATCGGCATAAACATAACTCATGTCAGCATCATCAAAAACACTATAACCCAATGATGTTGTTATAACATCAACACCAGCACTATCGGCAAATTCAGCGGCAAAAATCCAATTCTCCTCTTCAATTGGAAATTCAGATGCATCATCTTCCGATCGCAACAACCAATAAGATGCTTTTGGGGCTGTTCCCATTACCAGACCGGGTATATTTGCAGCCAAAATTGACAATACATTCATTCCATGATAATGATCTTCGTAGACAGATGTTTCATTTTTTACAAAATCGTAAGTGCCAAGTATTCTATTGTTTTGAAACAAACTATCAAAACACGATACTTCATCAGCATTCTTAAAACCAGCATCTAATACAGCAATTTGCATCCCTTGACCGGCATAACCTTGATTATGAAGCACCTGCCCGTTACACATGGCTATTTGATCATAGGATTCGCCATAATCAAAATCGGCAGGCATACTAATATTGTTTTCTGACTGGAATTTATTTTTATTGGTTGAACTTTTTAATGAGAAATTAGTATAAACCAAACGAACATTTTGCACAAAACTAATATTTTGCACATCCTCATTAAATGCTGAATTATTGGTATAATAAACAGCAGAATTAAACCATTTTGATGAATTGTGAAAAACACCACTATAATATTTTAAACTATCAACATAAAAATCATTTACAGGAAAATCGTTGTCTGTAATTGCAATATCATATTTTTCTCTTCTATCAATAGCTCGTTGCGACAAAAACTCTAAAGGATTATCGACACTATATGCAGTTTGATTTTTATCAGTAAACTCAACTAAAAATGCATAAGAATAATCTTGCGAAAACGCAGTTTGAAAACAAAAAAGAATACCTAATAAAAATCCACTAATCCGTACCATAATTTAATATTTTTTGATAATAAAATGTTCCTACACTAACTCTATCTTCTACCGGAACTCCAGGAAAAACATCACTACTATATAAATCAATCTGTTCTTTATAAATTAAACCTACTCCATATTGATATTTTTCAATAAAGGAAATTTTTTTTATTTTATTTGAGTCGTATTTTTGGGTAACTGTTACCACTTGGTCAAATAATATTTCATTGTAAGTTTCCACACTATCAAGAGTGGAATATTTATATAAAAAATTATTCAAAGTATCTTGTGAATTGTATGCATTTCCATTCCATTCTTTTCCAATACTAATTGGAAATAACATTTTAACATACTTAATATTTTCCTCAATTTGAATGGCTTTTGTTTCTTTTATTCCTGCTTGCCATACACCTAAATTTTCCCATTTATCATTTAAACTATCTCTTTTATATCGCTCAATAATTATTAAAGAATCTCCAACTGCATCAACATACCAACCCTTATTAATCTCTTTAATTTGATAAGTTAAAGTATCGTGCAAATTGGTTGGTTCATCAATAGATATAAAAGTAACATCGAAAATTTTCCATGAATTTTGTTCCATTGGAAAATAATTAGTATCAAAATCAACTGGAACTTGCTCAATAATTGGTTTTTTACAAGCAGTTAAAATACATACTAAAAAAACAATGAAAATGAGTGTTTTTTTATTCATTGGGTAAAGATAAAAAAAGTAGAAGCTAAGCCATTAATAAATATATATTTTTTTTGACAACTCACTATTCTACATGAATAAGATTTAATTGTTGCTCCATTTTTACATTTAACACCTTAAACTTTCTTTCCCCTATAATAAGGAGTTGATTTTCTATATAAAAATGCCAATTAATATCAAACTCAACATTTTCAATGCTACAATCACCTGTTTCATTTAAAAAATAACCTGACTCAACAGTTGCACTTGCATTTGGGTACAAATGCATTTGAAAATAACATGTTTCCATACTATCTATTTCACCAAATTGAAGCCTCAATGTATCCCCTATTTCTAATTCATTTATTTTTATAGTGTGCCATATACCCACAAAGTCGTCATGAATATTTTGACATAAAGAATTATTAACGGTTCTTACTAAAATAATAAAAATTATTACTCCAATTTTTAAATATTTGCACTTTACTGTTTTCATATTTATGAACGATCTATTGAATAAAAATTCAAAATTCAATAATTAGGATATAATTTAAAAAATAATCCATAAAAAAACCCAACAAAAAAAGTTGGGTAATTTGCAATACATAAACAGCTATATTACTTATCGTTGTGCTGAACTTTGTTTCATTAATTCTGCACTTTTCATTAATCGAAGCAACTCTGCACGATATCCTTCTTCATCGGCTCCTTTTGCTCCTTTTGCTAAACGAATAGCCGTATTATAAGTGGTGGTTCCTTTAAATTCCGAATCGCGTAAAAGCATTCCAAATTCAGCTATGGAAGCCGAAAAACGAAAATTATTTGACGTTTCATCGATAGATATTAATTCTGTTGTAACTGCTTTTGCAATTAGCTTACTTTTAAATCCATCAGGCTCTTTATATCGTAATTTCAAAGTTATTAGATCGTTACTTTTAAGAGCTTCCTCAGTTAAACTAGTGCTTTGATATTTTAGTTTCGAATCATTATTTTCTTTTGTTGCAGGAACAATTTCATACAATGCTGTTACCGTATGACCTGCGCCCATTTCACCAGCATCTTTTTTATCGTCTTCAAAATCTTCTTCGTTTAACAAACGGTTTTCATATCCAATTAAGCGGTATTCCTTTACCTTAGCCGGATTGAACTCCAATTGAAATTTCACATCTTTAGCAATGGTAAAAAGAGTTCCTCCAAATTCATTCACCAATACTTTTTTTGCTTCCTGCAAATTATCAATATATGAGTAATTCCCATTTCCTTTGTCGGCAATAATTTCCATTTTATCATCTTTATAATTACCCATTCCAAAACCAAGTACTGAGATAGCTATTCCTTTTTCACGCTCTTTTTCAATTAAGCGTTCCATTTCGGCATTGCTCGACTGTCCTACATTAAAGTCGCCATCAGTAGCCAAAATAATTCTGTTGTTTCCCTTTTCCATAAAATTTTCTTCGGCAACTTTATAAGCCAATTTTAATCCTGCGCCACCGGCCGTTGAACCACCAGCATTTAAATGGTTTAAAGCAGATTTAATTTCATTTTTATTTTTTCCTGATGTTGATGGTAAAACCAAACCAGAACTACCGGCATAAACAACAATAGCAACTCTATCTTCGGCTCTCATTTGGTCTACCAACAACGATAGTGATGATTTTAAAAGTGGTAACTTATTATAATCACTCATTGATCCTGACACATCTAATAAGAATACTAAGTTTGATGGTGGCAATTCATCGGTTGCAATTTTCTTTCCTTGCAACCCCACATGTAATAAATAATTGTCTTCATTCCACGGGCATTTTGCCAATTCTGTATTTATGCTAAATGGTTTATCTCCTTCAGGTTGCGGATAATCATAAGTAAAATAATTAATCATTTCTTCAATACGAACAGCATCTATTGGAGGTAAGGAACCACTATTAATATATCTACGTAAGTTACTGTAGGATGCGGCATCTACATCAATTGAAAAGGTTGAAAGGGGGTTTAGTTTTACATCTTTAAAACCATTCTCATGGATGGCAGTATAGCCCTCGGTATTATGAACAGGTGCTGCTAAATATTCCATATCACATGCAATATTATTTCTGCCTTTTCCGAATAATCTTTTGGCATTTGAGCCAGACATTTGGGAAATTTGTTCGGAAGCAACTGTTCCACAAGAGTACGTAATAGCTTTAGATTCCCTGCGAATTCCCAATGCAGTTACAACTACTTCATCGATTCCAACAACATCAGCTTCCAAAGCAACATTAATAGTAGTTCTACCTTTTAGCTCCACCTCTTTGGTTTTCATTCCAACAAAAGCAAAAACTAAAATATCTGAAGCTTTATTTACATTAATAGAATACCATCCATCAATATTTGTAATGGTTCCTATTGTTGTTCCTTTAATAGATACTGAAACTCCGGGAATTGACATTCCATCGTCACTACTTGAAACTACACCGCTTATGGTTTGGGCTACTAATTGACTTACTGAAAAAACAGTTATCAATAAAATTGTGATAAATAATTCTTTTGTTCTCATGGCTAGTAAATTTTAATTTAATAATTTGCGTTTCTTTATTACAAGCATGCATAAAGCAAATAGATTCCATAAAAAGAAGAAAAAAAAGATTAATTAATTTTACTAACAGTTGAATTCCAAGGAATTAAAAACAACAAATGTCAGAAAAACTAAAGGAAGACCAATTAATTTTAAGTTATAAGAAAACAAAAAACCTTAATTTCTTATCAACATTATATGCTTCTTATATGCCTTTGGTTTATGGGGTTTGTTTAAAGTATCTTAAAAATAGAGATCATGCTCAAGATGCTGTAATGGATATTTTTGAAAAGCTAACTTTAGAATTGTTAAAACACGATGCACCAGAAAATTTTAAAATTTGGTTATATGTAGTAACAAAAAACTTTTGCTTAATGAAATTAAGAAAAGACAGCTCTGATAGTAAGGCTTTTAAAAAATTATCGATTGAATTTATGGATAATGGATATGAGGTGCATCCTTTGGATGAAGATGAAGATTTAACTCCTCAACTAATAGAATGTATGGAAAAACTGAAAGAAAAACAGCGATTATCCATTGAGTTATTTTATTATAAAAAACTATGTTACAAAGAAATAGCCGATAAATTAAATGAATCGGAGAAAACGGTAAAAAGCAATATTCAAAATGGCAAACGAAACTTAAAAATTTGCCTTGAGGGAGAAATGAAGAATGAATAATTAGTAATGAACAATAAAGGTGAAAAATAGCAGTAGAAAACAGTAAGCAGTAAACTGATGACTGGTGACTGGTGACTGAGAACTGAGAACTAACAACAAAAAATTGAGAAATCGAAAAAATGGATAAAAAGCCAAAATATAGCGTGCAACAAATCCTTAATTATTTAAAAGATAAATTAGTAAATAAAGAAAGGTATGAACTGGAAAAGGATATTGCTAGTGACCCTTTCTTATCGGATGCGATGGATGGTTTTTCAATGTTAGAGATTAATGAATTAGAAAATGATTTTGACACACTTAATAATAGCTTGCAACAAAAAATTAAACCTTCATACAATATTAATCCTCTATTTAAAATAGCTGCTACTATTGCTTTATTTTTAACCATTGGTTCTATTACATATTTTTATGTATTCCCAAATTTATATCCTGAAAAAATTGCACAGCAACATTCAAAAACTGAAAAACAACAAATAAATGAACCTAGTACATTAAAAGAAGCTTCTGAAATTACAATTCCTGTGGATTCAGTAATCATTAAACTAAATACCAATAACGCTAAAAAACAGAGGAAAACTGAAGCAAAAAAGAATACAATTTCTAGCGGTACTTTTACTAAAGAAACTATTACTTTAGAAAATACACCTATAGCTTCAAAAGAAGCTCGAAATATTACATCTGTTAAAAAAGAAACACCTAAAGAAAATATTGCAAGTACACAAACTATTGATAATGCTCAAATGCTTGAAAAAGTTGAAGATTGGGAAGCTGAAAGTCAGCTAATTGAAAAAGATGAATTTTATATCACAGAGCAAGCAATAGCCACTGCAACAGCAAAAAGTCAAGGCAAAATAATTCTATCTGAAAATAAACCTGAAGCGCCATCAAAAAGCTTAAAAAAGTTAAATAAAAGGAATCAGGCTCAAAAGGCCTCTATGGAAGCCGAATTAGCTCTTGAGGATTTAAACATAGTAACTGGAACTATTTTAGTTGAACATGGAAATAAGCCTTATCCTGGAATCCACATTATCACCTATAGCGAGCAAAGTCAAACATATACTGATGAAAATGGTAATTTTGAATTAACCATGAATGAAGACTCCATTGTTATAATTAATTTCGATAATCTTCCTCCTATTGAATACAATATCAATAAAGATCCCTTGCCAATACTGCTCAAATTAAAAACAATTGAAATAACATTTCCATCGGAATTTCAAAAACACGCAGAAGCGGAAAATGGAATTGAAAATCTTAAAAATTATATTCTTGAAAAAAAATCTCGCAGAACAGGCAATCCACACCCAGTAACTATTGCTTGTACAATAAATGAAAAAGGTGAATTTATTTCCTTTGTGATTGAAGGTTCGGAAGACGACATTTTTGCAAATCAGCTAATAAGGCTTTTAAAAGAAGGCCCTAAATGGATTCCTGCTGAAAATGAAGGCGAAAAAGTGAAAGAAGAAATTACAATTACCGTAATTTTCTAATTTTGATTAACTCTCAACCCTATTTATTACACCTCCACCAATTATATAGTCATCTTGATAAAATACAGCTGATTGCCCAGGCGTTATTGAATCAACCGGATTGTAATATTCCACGCGAAGCATATCGCCATCTTGTGAAATTCGTGCCGGACCGCCATTATTTCTGTATCGAATTTTTGCAATAACCTCAATTTCATCCTCAATTTTTTTGTAGCGCATTAAGTTCGATTGCTCCACATAAAAAACCTTACTGCTAACTTCATCTCTGGTACCCAAAACAACCGTATTCGTGCGTGGTACAATTTTAGTAACGTAAAGAGGATGTCCAACAGCTATCTCTAATCCCTTGCGTTGACCGATGGTGTAATTTGGATAGCCTTTGTGTTTTCCCAGCACCTTGCCAGAAGTATCCACAAAGTCACCAGGGCCGAATCTATTTGCAAAATCAGGAACACGCTCCCGTAGAAACCTGCGATAGTCGTTATCAGGAATAAAACATATTTCTTGTGATTCACGTTTTTTCGAAAGTTTCACAAATCCTTTATCGAAAGCAATTTTACGAACTTCATCTTTGGTATATCCGCCCAAAGGGAACATGGTTCTTCGCAAATTTTCCTGTGTTAAAGTCCATAAAAAATACGATTGATCTTTTGTACTGTCTTTTCCTTTTTTTATGAACAAGCGATCATTTTCCTCAATAATCTGAGCATAATGTCCGGTTGCAATCATATCACAATTTAGTTCATCGGCTTTTTTTATAATCTCACCCCACTTAATATCTGAATTACAAACCACACAAGGATTCGGAGTGCGACCTGCCAAATATTCACTCACAAAATTTTCAATTACTGAACTTTCAAATTGTTTACGGATATCTAAAATCTGATGATTAAAGCCAAATTGGTCGGCAATGGCTTTAGCTTCAAACATAGAATCAACGCTACAGCAACCGGTTTCTTTATCCATACAAGCTTGCGAAACTTGATCCCACGAGCGAAAAGTAACACCCTCTAATTCATACCCTTGATCTATTAATAACATGGCCGCCACTGTACTATCAATTCCACCGCTCATGGCCATTAAAACTCTTCCTTTACTCATTCTACTACAAATCAATCTATTTTCAAAAAATCTAATCTTGCCTATAACAAGCCGCATGCAAAAAGGTTGGAAAATTATCTTTTTCCGCCTCTCAACCAATCCAAATCATTGGCATTTGATGGCCCATCATACTTATCTTTTCCCTCTTCAATTTTACGCATAAATTCGTCTTTCTCCTTTTCCGATTCCGGAGAAGTTCCTTTTTTATATTGATAAACTTTTTCAAGATTTCCAGTTTCATTATATTTTAACCAGCCCCCTTCCATATAGTCATTCACATATTTTCCTTCGCGATACACTTTCCCATTTTTAAAATAAGCTTTGGCATCACCTTCCAATTTTCCATTCACATAGTTGGCTTCCCACATTAATTTGCCATTGGTATAATTTTTTATCCAGGGCCCATGTTTTATACCCTCCTTATAATTCGTTTCTTCAATGCATATTCCTTCTGATGATAGTTGTTTAAACTGACCGTGTTTTATGCCTATTTTATAGGATTCCTGTAAGTATAGCTGTCCTTTTTCGTCATAATATTTCCAAATGCTATCTTTTATTTGTCCGTAATATTTACCAATGGCCGCATATTTCCCATTATTGTGAAAAAAGATGGCCGATGCATGCAAGCCTTTTTCATCGTAATTTAAATGTGCATACAAATCGCCATTTTTATCGTATCGCTTTAAAGCTCCCACCGGTTTATCATCAACAAAATAGGCTTCAAATTTAAGCGTGCCATCATTGTAGTTCTTTTTCCAAAACCCTTGTTTAAAACCGTTTATATCGGAATAATTAACTAATGTATCGCCTTTCTGCCCCACATTTTGAGAGCTTGCAATAGTTACCGATAAAACTAATATTGAAACTATAAGTATGTACTTCATTTTAAATATTTTTGTGCAAAAATACACGTTCAACCCGATTAAAAAAACACTCCTTGAATAATATACGTGTTTACATGACATAATCGTATAAAAAAAGTGATCCCTCTTGAATCACTTACCTTGCTATTCCCATGTAATCGATGGTATTTTAATCTATTTTCCTACCCGACTCGCTTACTATATTCTCAACAAGCTTATTAAAATCATTTGCCTTTAACAATTCTTCCATAGATACATGCAATCTATATTTCCAATAATGTCTAGGGTTAGCAGGATCATTAATTCGTTCGCCATTAGTATCTTTCGAACGCAATTTCTCATCCATGGCTAATAAATCCTGAATGGGAAAAATGGTCCACATGGCTGGTGAATGTAAATGTTGCACAATTATTTCTTTACACAACCAAGGTTCTGCAAAATATGGCATTTCACCCCAATTACCCATTTGTTCCTTATAAAACACTTGCATCTCATCACGACTTTCTTCCCACCAACCTCTAATAGTTGACATATCATGTGTAGAGGTTGTGCAAACTGACATATAGGGTGCATCTGCCGGATGAGCAAAAGTTTTCTTTGGGTCTTTTGGCATTCGTTGAATCTCCAAGCTTAAAATATTGAATTGGTTCATTACCTCAGGAACCGATGCTGGTATCATTCCTAAATCTTCGCCACAAACCAACATATTTGTTGCATCAACTAAAGCTGGCAATTTTTCAAGTGCTTGTTGTTTCCAAAATTCCTCATGACGACGATAAAAATAATCTATATATAATTCATTAAAGCGTTCTTTTCTAACATCATCCAATTCCTTAAATGAATAGGTATCATGCATCGAAATTCTTGGATGATAATTATCAGTAAGTCCATCGGCTGGTAGTAATAGAACCTCAGCAGCCAAACGAACTAAGCCCCACATAATTGTCTTTTCCTTCTCTTTTAAATCTTCGGGTCCACCTTCACCAACAAAAAAGTCGTATATTTTTCGTTGCGTGGCATATGACTCTCTTAATTCAAAAATATTATATTCTTTTTCAACTAAATATTTTTCAATTACTTCCTCTGTGTAGCTATTAAAAATATCGTATAAAAAATGCCCTCGAATATATGGTTTGCAGAATCTGTTGTAATCAACCCAAACTCCTTTCGATTCCAATTCATGAGCTGAGAAAGGCAAATCGGGTCTAAAATGACCTAATATTCCCTGAACCGCATGAAATGGAATTTCCCAAATTCTAAAAAAACCAAGAATATGGTCAATTCTATAGGCGTCAAAATATTCGGCCATTTTTGTTAATCGACCTCTCCACCATTGGTAATTATCCTTGGCCATTTCTTTCCAATTATATGTTGGAAAACCCCAATTTTGACCATCTTCTGAAAAATCATCGGGTGGAGCTCCAGCCTGTCCATCAAAGTGATAAAGCCTAGGTTCGTACCATGCATCTACACTATATCTACTAATTCCAATTGGAATATCACCTTTAAATGCAACTCCTTTATTTTTACTGTAGCTAACTGCTTCCTTCAATTGTTTATCTAAATAAAACTGCACAAAATACCAAAAGGATATAGATTCGTATTCTTTAGATTTTGTATCAATTAATTTTTTAATTTTTGCTGCACTATACTTTTTATACTCACCCCATTTACTAAAATCGCTGGTTCCATATTCATCACGAAGAAAAGAAAAAGCAGCATATGGAATTAACCAAGAACTATTGTTTTTAAAGAATTCAGTAAAGGCTTTGCTTTTTAAGAAGGTATTTTTCTTTTCCTTAAATAGGGTTTTTAAATAGTTAACTTTTAGTTTTAAAACCAATTCGTAATCAACATCAGGCTTTTTATTTAAATCCTTTTGTAGTTTTTTATATTCTGTAGCTAATTTTTCATCTTTAAGTATCCCTACCTTAAATATATTGATATAAAGCGGATGCAAAGCAAAAACTGAAATGGCCTTATAGGGATAGGAATCAAGAAATGAATTTGTTGATATGGTATCATTCACCGGTAAAACCTGAATCATTTTTAAACCAGTTTTCACACTCCAGTCCACTAGTTTTGTGAGATCTGAAAATTCACCTACACCAAAGCTATCGTTGGTACGGATAGAAAATACGGGCAAACTAACCCCCGCCCCTTTTAAGTCATCGTTGGGGTAACGAAACAAGCCTTCGTTTATATGATAATGACTTTTCTCAAAGACATCGTCTAAATATACAAAGCGGTTACCTTGAGCCTCCCAGACAGTTAGCTCTCTGGTTTTCTTATCAAGTAAAAAGTATTTGTATTCGATAAGCTTTGGAAGATGAGCGGCATTTATAGCAAGCTTCCAAACAGGAAAATCACTTGCGTTTAAAAGCAAGGCCTTTTTCTCATTCCAGGAACCCAGTTCTTTGCACGAACCAACAATAGCTAACTGCTGATTTCTTCCTACTCTAGGTGCATTTATTTTGAATTCAATAATACTTTCTGCTTTTGCAGGCAACACATAAGGTTTGACATCTTCATTATCGCGCTTGAATATAACATCAGAAAAAGCTGAGGTTTTCCAGACATGTTGCACACCAGGATACGACCAAATATCTTTTATGTGTATATTTTCAAAACGTGCAGATCCATCTGAAAATTCTCTATCTTTAACAAACTCCCATTGAATAAAACCCGAGGATTCATCTTTTAAGAAAAACTTATAAGAGAAGGTTTTTTCAGCTGTTCCAGTTAATTTAATTTCTGTTTTCCATTTATTTGGAGCAATGCAATTCAGGGCTATCGCTTTTGAGTCATCCCAGCTTCCTAATTCTTTAAGTGATCCAATTACAAACAAATTCTGTCCCCATTGCGACGGGCAATAACACTCGATAGTAATAATCATATAGCAGAAAGTTTAACAAATTTAACAACGGGGGAATTGTCTGACTAAAAGTACAAAAAGATTATAAAATTGCAAGAAGTGTTTTGTAAAAAAGAGGGCGTCAAAAAAAAATGTTTTCTCCACAAAGCATCCAGTTCTCAGTCAACAGTTCTCAGTCTTCAGTTCTCAGTCCTCAGTTCTCAGTCTTCAGTCTTCAGTTCGCAGTCTTCAGTGTACTACCTTCCTGCTCTCGAACTATCCATTTTTCCATCCTTCATCCATAAACACTTACTCTGAAATACGAAAAAATATAAATATAAAGAACTCAACGATTAGAATATCAAATAATTGAAGGTTCCAAAAAGTGAACTACATAAAAAAGCCATCAAATTAAAATTCAATGGCTTTAGTAAAAAAATATTTTAAGAATTTATTTAGTTTTCAGCCAAATAACGTTCAGCATCTAAAGCGGCCATACAACCCGAACCTGCAGCTGTAATTGCCTGACGGTAAATATGATCTTGAACGTCGCCACATGCGAAAACCCCCGCAACATTTGTTTTTGACGATTTTCCTTTGGTAATAATATAACCCGTTTCATCGGTTTCAACATAAGGTTTGAAAACATCGGAATTTGGGGTATGACCAATTGCTAAAAAGAATCCATCCACTTTAATTTCAACTTCGGCTTCGTCGGCTTGGCCTTTACGTTTCAATAATTTCACGCCTTGTACAACACTACCGTCTCCAAGAACTTCTAAGGTATTGTGCTCAAATAAAACCTCAATATTTTTGGTGTTAAAAACACGCTCCTGCATGGCTTTTGAAGCACGTAAATGGTCTTTTCTAATAATTAAATAAACCTTTTTACAAAGGTTTGCTAAATAAGTAGCCTCTTCTGCAGCAGTATCTCCTCCACCAACTACAGCAACATCTTTTCCACGATAAAAGAATCCATCGCAAGTTGCACATGCCGAAACACCTCCACCACGATAGGTTTCTTCCGATTCTAAGCCTAAATATTTAGCAGTTGCTCCGGTTGAAATAATTACAGAATCAGCAGTAATAACTTTTTCTCCATCAACCACAACTTTATGAACTTTACCAGAAAAATCAGCTTCGGTTACAGTTCCCCATCTAACTTCAGTTCCAAAACGCTCTGCTTGTTTTTTCAAATCTTCCATCATGGCAGTTCCATCGGTTCCTTCAGGATACCCTGGAAAATTATCAACTTCAGTAGTTGTTGTAAGTTGACCTCCGGCTTGCATTCCCTGAATCATTACTGGATTCAGATTTGCTCTGGCTGCATAAATAGCAGCAGTGTATCCAGCAGGTCCAGAACCAATTATTAAACATTTTATATGCTCAGCTTCGCCCGTTGGAACTTTATCAGTTTGCCCTTGTGGCATATCCATCTTTTTAAAAAAATCCATAATATTATTATAATTGTTAAAAGTCTCTAATCTATTTTAAGTCCTGACAAAATTATATAATTAAATATAGATTTATTCAGAAGTTATCAACGAATTATCAAAAATGAGTCCTTAATTAACACTTGTCCTGTTTTTGAATGGTTAATATTGTGTGCAAATTAGACTTGTAATTCAGTATTAATAAGCTATTAAAGCTTATTAAATATTCATTTATATAGATATATTAATTTACATTGAATTTTTTGATAGTTATATAATCAATCTTTATAGGAATATTTGTCATGAAAACACTACAAAAATTGTCAGTTTTCTTTATTCTCTTCGTAACGATTCAATTAAATTATCTTCCGTTGATAGAGCTGTAATAGCAATCCAGAAAATTCCATTTAATAAAATAGCTCCTATTAAAAGACTAATAAAAGCAATAGGAATTGAAAAAGAAGGTGAAATAATAGAAGGAATTATTCCCACAAAAGCAGAAATCACACCCACTGCCAAGCCAATTAATAATAAAATTAAGTGCTCTTTGAAAATCAAAACAAAGAGCTGTTTTTTCTTAATACCAATAGCGGTTAATAAGGCTAATTCGTGTTTTCGTTCCATTTTGTTTCTTAGTAGGACAATTCCAAAACCTATGGTTCCAATAATAACACCCAATCCACCCAATAGCATAAATACATTTAAATAAGTATTTGTAACAGAATTAAAGTTGTCTAATCTCTGGGTAGTTAATTCATAATCAACGCCATAGTCTTGAAAATAAAAATTTAACAATTCCACGATGCCTGAAATATTATCCTTATTGCCATCAATAAGCATTATTTTTGACCCTGCTGCATTTGGAAAATGTTGTTTGAAATATTTATCGGCAATTAATACATTTCCCTGAAAAATAGAACTATTCAACCCTCCTGCAATTAGCAAATTCAAGTTTTCACCAAACTCATCTTTGTAAATCAGCGTATCACCAACTTTTTTCATTAAACCCCAGGTAATAACTGTTTGATCCACGTAGGCTGGAATAGTATTTTCATTATATTTCTTATCTAATTCCAACCAAGGATTTTTTTCATCAATGTCATCCAATAAATTGGCAAAGGAGAAAGCCTGACTACTAGAAAAAGCTTCTGGTTTTATAGCCAAAATTTGTGGCTGTTGTACCTGATTCAAATTTAAGCAACTGGCATCATCCCCAGCTAAAGTTAACATTTGAATAAATTCGATGGAGTCCAAAATAGCTTCATCATCCATATTGAATATTTCTTGCCCCGATTTTGAGTTTAAATCATTAACAATGGGCAAACTATTCTCAACCCAATATAAAAATCCGCCAGTACCAGACTGCCTGTTTTCATAAGCATTGTAGAAAGTTTTTCGATTAGCCCCGGTAATAATCACACTAAATGTACCCAAAGCAAGCAAGGCAATTGTCATTAAGGATCGAGCACGTTGACGGCTTAAATTTTTCAAAGCCAATTTAGTTACTGTTAATGAAGAGCTTGAAAAATTAAGCAACTGTTTCTTAAGGAACAACGCCACAAAAGAAATTAATGCAAAAAGAATAATTCCTCCCGCTGATAAAAACAACGCTGCATTTTGAATTTGATTTGTAGCTATTGAATAAACAACTATAAAAAAACCAATTATTAAAAATGTAAATGCACTAATTCTATTTCTTCTTAAATGCAAATTGTCAGTATGAATCAGTTTAACCGACTTGGTAATGGTTTGCCGAACCTGTTTGCGAATCACAAAAAATATAGAAATAAAAGCAATAAAAACACCACTAACATAGCCAATTATCAAAGTTTTAGGTAAAACTAAAATTTCCAAGGCATTGGTTCTAACTGCATCGTGCCAAACGGAATTCAAACCTTTAATTAGGGCTCCATTATAAAAAACACCCAAATCAACACCAATTAATCCGCCAATTATTATGGTAAACAATGATTCCAATAAAAATAAACGGATAATTTTATTTGGTTTAAAACCAAGTGCTGAAAGCACTCCAATTTCTGACTTACGCGAAATAATATTTAATACATAAAGTAAGATAAGCAGTAAAACACCTGCAGCTATTACAAAAAAGCTTAAACTCAAAAACAGCTCGCCAAAGTCAACCGAATTTACAGTTGCCTGAGTTCCCGATTCTTTTACATTTACAAAATGCAATCCAATGGTTTTTGGCTTTATTAATTTTGATAAATCTTTTGAAAAGTTACTTTGATCGATTTCATTTTTTACAATTCGAAGTGCGGTAGTTTCCCCAAAGAGATTTCCCCACATTTGTTGAGCCGATTCCAAACTTACCAAAGCTTTTGGAGTAGCATTGTAAGCATCCCAAAAAGCTTCATCCTTATCCCGAATTTTATCTAAATCAATAGGCACGCCCGTATCCCATTCACTGCAACTCTCCGCATCATTAAAACCTGGAAAGTTGGGTGTTAATTCTTTTATAAATAATCCGCTTTGATTTTTTTGTATAGACTTTAGGATGAAAGATTTCGACCTTGCTTCTAACTTGCGAAAAGCTCCAATCACATAATAATTTAAGCTTACCGAATCTCCAATTGCAACTTCCAAATCATTGGCACACCAATCATTTAAAATAATTTCATCTGATTTTAGATCCGATGACAACAAATCTTTTGAAACCCCGGCAGTAAAAGAATAGGGTGTGGAATTTTTATTAGTTGAAATAGAGTTTACCAAATAAGTTAAAACTCCTTGGGTAGAGAAATTTGCATTAATAGCATCAGAAAATACCTCATCAATAAATATGCGGTCAGAAGTTATTTCTATAGATTTGGAATTACTTATATTATCTACCTTTAAACTAGCGTCTTCAGGTGTCCAAAGCTTTTCAAAGCTTTCGTCAATTAATTTTTCAGAATAATTATTTTCTTTATCAGTTATTAAAACCGTATTTATTTTATTAGTGAGTGCTAATTTTTCCCACAACAGCGATTTTTGAATCCATATATTGAATGGAGCCTTTTGATCAGATTTTAAGCTAAATCGACCAAACTGTTCATCGCTCAAAATATTTTTTACGGTAAGCCGAAATGCTACTGTTGGAGTTTTTTCCTGAGCAAAAGGAGCATTTACAGGAATAACATCTAATTGTTCAACACGCAATAAAACTTCATCTCCAATTGATAATTTAAGCCTGTTGGCTGCATTTTCATTTATCAATACTTCATCATTTGCAAAAACAGGGAATTCACTATCAGTCATTTGTGAAAAAGCGACGTCAACACCCAACACCTGAATATTATTTAAGCGGGTTTCAGCCTCATTATTAATGGCAATTCCATTTAGTTTTAACAAGCCTGCAACAGGACAATCTAATTCTTCCTGAAGGTTTTTTGCCAGTGTATTGCTAACCAAGCGATCGCCAGTTTCTAAAGCATAAACAACATTGGCCAAGCGCTTTCCAACTAGTTGCTGTAAGCTGTATTTTACTGAATCGCCGACAATTAATGCACCCGTTAAAATAGCAGTGCTAATAATGGTTCCAATTAAAATGGCAGCATGTTTATTCTTGTAATATTTGAGGCTTTTGAGAATATATTTGAGTGTTGTCATATTTTTGTTTTTATTCCTCGCTAAGAACGTGAAGTATTTTTTACGCTAAGAACGTGAAGGTGTTTCCTATATTTTTTTTTATTTAAAGTCAATATTAGTATTCAAATTATCAAAATTTAATCCTTTCTACTTTGCGCTCTTTGCGTTTTTTACTCTTCGCGATCTTTGCGTGGATTTTTTACGATATTTTATTCAATTGTCCGTTAACCAACCTATATGAATCTTTCATTTTTGCAGCTAGTTCCAAGGAATGTGTTACCATAACTACCGCTATATTCTTTTCAATATTAATTTTAGTTAATAAATCAACCATATTTATGGCTGATTTTTCATCCAACGAGCCCGTGGGTTCATCAGCTAAAATTACTTCTGGTTCATTTATTAGTGCTCGAACAACTGCTGTGCGTTGGCATTCGCCTACAGATAATTGACCTGGCAACTGTTTAATTTTATCAGTCAGACCTACTAATTCCAATAATTCCATGGCTCGTTTTGCTGCTCCTTCTTTTTTTTGTTTGTCTTTTTCAACCATTGTTGGGATCAAAACATTCTCCAGCAAACTTAGCTGCGGAAGCAAAAGATGCTGCTGAAATACAAAGCCAATATGTTGATTTCGAATATCAGCTAATTGATTTTTGCTTAGTTCGCCAATATTCTGATCATTAAAAAAAACATTCCCAGAAGTGGGTTTATCCAGCGATCCCATAATATTTAGCATCGTACTTTTCCCCGAACCTGAAGGCCCTACAATCGAAATAGAATCTCCTTTAGAAACAGTAAAGTTTACATCATTCAATACTTCTCTTAAAATTTCATTGGAAGCATTTTGGTAATTTTTGGTAATATTTTCGAGTTTTAACATAGTTTAAAAGTATCAAGAATTTAAGTATTTTAAAAAACAAACACTAACACCGATGATCTCTAGTAGTCAGTTTTCTAATTATTATGACATTCATCGGATGACTAACTCATTAATAGTCAATAAAGTCATCCGATGAATAATGCTACGGTATATAATGAACGTTCTACTAGAAATGCAGATTTTATAGTCCTATTTAATTTTATTTCTTCGTTCTCCATCCTCCATTGCGGTTTCATAGCCTTTTATCATTTTTTGAATAAGCTGTTTCATATTGAATTTTTCCTCCACCGATTTTCGTCCGGCACTTGCCATTTCAATAATTCTTTTTTTATTAGATAATACTTCGTGCAACTTTTCAGCTAGAGCTTCTGATGTATTTGGTTCAAAGATAACTCCGCCTTTTGTTGCCTCAACAATTTCAGGGAAAGCACCCAATTTTGGTTGAACTGTTGGTGTTCCTGAGGCCAAGGCTTCCAATTGATATAAACCAAAAGCCTCACCATTCAATACTGGAACAGTTAACAAAGTCAAGGAACTTAAAAATTCTTTCTTCTTATCTCCTTCGTAGGCATTTACAAATTCAACATCTTCTCTAATATTGTTTCGTTGTAATTTGCGTTTTTGCTTTTTTATAAAACGTACATCATCGCCTGTATAACCACCCGTAACTTTTAGTTTAACATTTTTATGCTCAGGGTTTTGCTTTAATTTGATAAAGGCATCAATAACAATTTCAAATCCGTTTTCTTCGTTTAATCGCGATAAATAACCAATGGTTGGATGCTCAACATCTGGCTCTTTAAAGGTATATAATTCGGGTTCAACTCCTACATAAATAATCTGCATTTTTTCATCAGGAATTTGCATTTTAAGCTGCATTAACTTGCCAAAATATTCGCTTACCGCAACAAATCCATCCACGTCTTTAGCTTTTTCGCTCATTAAATTCCAGACCTTATCCACATAATTAGGATGCATGGCGTCAATCCAAACATCTTCATCTTGAAGCGAACATATTACAGCACAACCCACATCCTCCTTAATTTTCTTTGCTAAACCCAATAACAATGCATTGGATAAGTGAATTACATCAGGTTTTGCATGATTTTTCAAATAGTCTATTAATTGTTCTAATTCTTCTTTTTGATATCCATCATGGCCATCAAGCATCGAAATTGTCATTTCTTCCAATCCTTCAGCACGTGTAGAACCTGCTTTTTTTGCAGCATATCTTAAAAAGACATCTGCATTAAAAAACTTCTCCAACCAAAGTGGCATTCCACGAAAAATCTTGTAATTCTGTTTTAAATAGATGCTAATGGCTCCGTAAAAAATTGGAGTTCCCTCTTCCCTATCCACATGATCCATAGAAAGTGGCAAATAAATTGGGAGCGTATGTGCCTCATGACCATATTCTTTCAAGGCACTCACATAACCACTATCGCGCAAGCAATTTCCACAATAAAATGTACCTCCAAATCCGGGAACTATGTTTATGATGTTCATGTTTTTCTGTTTAACTATATACCAATATTATTAATTCTCCTTCATATTATAAAAGTCATCAGTCTCCAGTTCTCAGTCTTCAGTAATTAAGAAAACTTATCTGGATTATTTATCATAAAGTTGATTAACTTACCTATTTCTTCTGATTTCTCAATAAATAAATCGTATTGTTCTTTATCAATGTATTTAAGACTCAATGCAAAATCTAACCATACTTGTGTTTCTGTATTCTCTGCATCACTATCGGTTAATTTACTAATAAAATGCTTTGGATACCTTCTTTTACGATATGCTTCGCCAATATTGGCGCAAACCGAACGTGACGATCTTCTAATTTGATCTGTTAATGAATAAGTTTCTTCCTTAGGAAATTTTAAAGAAATCTTATGAATATCCAATGCCAGTTCAAATGCCTTTTTATATGCCAATAAATCTCTAAAACTTTTACTCATTATTTTTCAATTTATTATCAATACTGTTCGCTGCCAACTGAATACTGCTTACTGACTACCAAAACAATAGACTCTTCCATCCTGAGCTCCAATTATAATTCTATCTTTTACTACAGCAGGTGAACTAAAAATAGGACTTCCAACTTCGTAGTCCCAAACTTTTTTACCAGTTTCAATATCCAGTATATAAATTCTACCATCACCTGATGTAATTACTACTCTATCATTTGCTATAACAGGAGAACTATCAACTTTTCCTAATGTTTTAAATTTCCATGCAAGAGCTCCAGATAATCTATCAAAACAATAAACTGTTTTATTTTGCGAACCAATGATTGTATATTTATCAGAAACCGCAGGTGATCCAATAATTGAACTGGCTGTTTGTTTCCAAACTATTTGCTTGGTTTTGATATTTGCACAATAAAAAATGCCATCGTAATTTCCAAAATAAGCTTTATTGTCTTTCAATGCGGCCGATGATGCAATGTAGGTGCCAATATCAATGGTATCTTTTAATTGGCCTGTTTTAGGGTTTAGTACGTATAAAAAACCATCGCAACCACCAAAAACAGTCATATTATTTAAGATGGAAGGCGCTCCGTTTATATAATTGTCTGCTTCATATTTCCAAATTACTTTACCTGTTTTAGCATTCACACAATGTAAAAAGAAATCATAGCTGCCCGTTAAAATATACTTCTCATTGTTTTCTCCCAATACCCAATTAGACGATCCTGAAATTTGGCCATCAGTAACATATCGCCAAACTTCTTTTCCAGTATCTTTATTCAAAGCAAACAAGACGCCTTCTAGCGATCCAAAAACCACCAAGTCATCTATTATTAATGGCGTTGCCTCAATGGAAGTTTCTGCATTAAATTTCCAATTCAGTGCACCATCTTTTGAAATGGAATATAAATATCCGTCATTGGAGCCAATGAATATATTTCCATCGCATAGGGTTGCTGATGATTTTATGATATCTGTAGTTTTAAAACTCCAAAGAAGTTTATAAGGTTCTTTAATGGTCACATTTGCATTCCCGGTTAGTGCCTGATTCCCCTGAAAGGATGTCCAGCAGTTTTTGGTTTGTGATGAAGAAACCAGACTTCCAATAACAAATGCAAATAATAGCAAAGTGTGTTTAATTATCATTTTTACATTTCGTTTCATGATATATTCATTTTTTTAGTATCATTTCTACTTGAAACGATTTCTGTTTTGTTAGTTTCTTGGGGCCTTGCCCCAAGTTGAAATATTTAAGCCTTTCAGGCTACTCCTAATTTATTCTTAGAAAACACCCTTTTACCTTCCAGCTGTCCTTATCCCTAGAGTAAGATCTAACCCGCTTTTAGCGACAGGCTTCCCCTTTAGGGGATAGAGAGGTGAGCGCTGAAAAGGTCAATTTTAAATCGTTTTCTAATAGTCAATATTTCAAAGAAATAGCTCCCGTTGGACAACTTTCCGCACATTTTATGGCCGTTTTTTCTAAACTTTTTTGTAAGCTTTCGTTAAACGGAATTCCAATACGAACATCAAAACCACGTCCAATGTAAGTTAATCCTGTTAATTCTTTTTCTTTTTGTGTTATATCCACACACAATCCACATCGTATGCATTTCTCCACTTCGTAAACAATGGTTTCATGTGTATAGATCTTTTGTACCAATTTTCTTTCACCAAACTGATATTGCTTTTGTTTAGCACCATATTCATCAGCATAAATTCGAAGTTTGCAAGTTTTTGGCTTTCGGCAATCGCAACGCAGACAGCGTTTTGCTTCTTCAATTGCCATTTCATTTGCAAAACCATCGAGTTCCTTATCTGGTTCAAAGCGATTATCCGATATTGCCTCTTTCAAATATTCAGAATACTCCTCGGTTTGTAACTTTCCAAATTTAGAATTGAACATCCTGTATTCTACTTTTTCTTCACCTGATTTTAACAGATTGCTAATAAAATAAGCAGCAGCTTTTCCTTGTGACAAAGCTCGAACGGCCATCTTCTGAACTTTAATGGCACTTCCACAAACAAAAACATTTGCTTCCGAAGTAGTAAAAAATCCATCTACCACTTCAAAGCCTGTATTTTTTGCATTTAGTTTTAAGCCAAAGCTTTCTTTTAAATCAGCGTTAAATTCTCCTGACGCAATAATCACAGCACCGTAATCAAGTTTTAATTGAACTAAAGATTTACTATCGATATTTTTATTTAACTGAAATTCAATGCCGAATTTTTCAAGAATACTTATCTCTTTTTCAAGAACTTCAGAAGGTAGCTCCTTGGGTTGATCAGTATTTAATAAGGCTCCTCCAGCTTTTTCATTTTTATCGAATACTGTGCAAGCAAATCCACTTTTTGTAAGGTGGAATGCCGCCGAAAGTCCTGCAACGCCAGCCCCAATTATTGCAATTTTCTTTCCTGTACTTATTTCCTTTTCAGGCAGGTAAGCAGTATCAGAATTTGCATCGGCTAAAGCCACATGCTTTTTTAATTGACAAATAGAAACCGGATTGTCAATTGCTTTTCTTCGACATGCATTTTCACATGGAGCAGAACAAACGTAACCCAAAACCAAAGGCAAAGCAATTTCTTCCTTAACTAGCTTTAACGCTTCAATGGACTTGCCTGCAGCAATCAATCGGTTCATTTCAGGAATATCCATAAAAGCCGGACAAGCAATTCGACATGGAGCCTCGCAATCTCCCACATGATCGCTTAATAGTAATTCCAATGCATCTTTTCTCGATTCTCTTACTTCGGCATCATTGGTAATGATTTCCAAACCTTCTTGTGCTGGATAAGCACATGATGGATGAAGCTGCCCCGTTTTTTTATCCTTAACCATACAAAGCATACACGATGGATGATTCCCATAGCCTTTCAGGTAGCACATGGATGGAATATGAATACCCAATTCCTTTGCTGCTTCAAGAATTGAAGTTCCTTTAGGAACCGATATTTCTTTATTGTCTATTTTTAGTTTTATCATTTTCAACTGTCGTTGATTTAGTTCTGATTTAATTTCTTTACAGTTTCGTTGCATGCTAATTTTCTATTTCAAATTAAAAAACTGCTGGCAACGATGCTATAGTGTTTCTTTAACCCAGAGTTGAAACCGTAGGCTATATTATTAAAGCCTTTTAAGGCTATTTCTAATATTTTTCATTCATTCAATATGTGTTAATAAAGGCTGAAAGCCTTTTATATCAAAACTTGGGGCTTCGCCCCAAGGCTATTAACCCAAATTGATTCACCCTGTAGGGGTGAAACCGTACTATACAATTTTAACCGCATCAACGGGACAAATTTGTCGGCAAATATCACATTTTACACACAATTCATTATCTATACTGTGAATCTCATAAGGTTCACTTTTAATAGCATCAACTGGGCAACGCTGGGCACATTTTGTACAACCAATGCAAGAGTCTTCAATTTCGTATTTTATAATATCCAAACACTTGCCTGTTGGACATTTTCCCTTTATATGTGCCTCATATTCGTGCCTGAAATACTTTAAGGTTGATAACACCGGATTTGGAGCTGTTTTGCCCAAGCCACAAATACTACCTTTTTTAGTTTGATACGCCAATTTTTCTAGTTTATCCAAATCATCCATAATCCCTTTACCAGATGATATTTTTTCCAGAATTTGTAACATTCGTTTGGTTCCAACCCTACAAAAAGTGCATCTTCCACATGATTGGTCTTGAGTAAATGACAAGAAATATTTTGCAATATCAACCATACAATCGGTTTCATCTAATACAATTAAACCGCCCGATCCCATCATGGCACCCACTTCTTTCAGCGAATCAAAATCGATGGGTGTATCCATTAATTCTGCTGGAATACAACCGCCAGAAGGACCTCCAATTTGAACGGCTTTAAATTTTTTCCCATTGGGAATTCCACCTCCAATATCTTCAATAATTGATCGAATGGTCACGCCCATAGGCACTTCAATTAACCCACCACGATTAATTTTTCCGGCCAATGCAAATACTTTAGTTCCTTTGCTTTTAGCAGTGCCAATGGCAGAAAAACCTTCAGCTCCATTTTTAATGATCCATGAAACCAAGGAGAACGTTTCCGTATTATTAATCAAGGTTGGCTTTTCCCACAAACCGCTTTCTGCCGGATATGGCGGACGCATTTTTGGTAAGCCCCTATTTCCTTCAATGGAAGCGATTAAAGCTGTTTCTTCTCCACAAACAAAGGCTCCGGCTCCTTCAAACACTTCCATATCAAATGAAAAGTCTGAACCTAAAATATTATTTTCCAGCATTCCTTTTTGCTTGCAAATTTCTATGCCTTCTTTTATTCTTGTTACTGCCAAAGGATACTCAGCCCGAATGTAAAAATAGCCTTTGCTTGCTCCAACTGCAAGACCTGCAATAAGAACACCTTCAATTACTCTGTAAGGATAGGATTCTAAAAGCATCCGATCCATAAAAGCACCAGGGTCTCCCTCATCGCCATTACAGATAACATATTTTTTCTCAGCATGTGCATCTTTAACCAATTGCCATTTAATGCCCGATTTAAAACCTCCACCCCCTCTTCCTTGCAAACCACTTTCATTAACAATATCAATAATTTGCTGTGGCGAATATTCATTTATACATTTTCTCAAGCCATCAAATCCACCCAAATTAATGTATTCATCAATATCTGATGGATTAATTTCACCCCTAAATTCGGTTGCAATACTCACTTGACTATCAATAAATTCAGAAATCGGTGAAGACTTTTCATCTGAATTATAACGTTTAATCGATTTAGGCAAGTCGCTAATCACATAATCCTCAAAAGAACTTAGCAACTTTGCTTTTATTTTCTCAATAGGTTTTTCGGATTTAAAATGATGATAAATAATCTGACTTACTTCATCGGGTTTTATTTTAGTATAAAAAGTGGTTTTTTCATCTGGTTTATGAACTTCTAACATGGGAACCTGATTGCAAATTCCCACACAACCCACATGTTTTACATCTACATTTATTTGACTTGAATTTAAGGTGCTTTCCAATGCTTCTTTAACCTCTTTACTGCCACTGGCCACACAACATGAGCCTAAGCCAATTCGTATTTCTCCTTGAACTGCACTATTTGTTTTTTTGATGTTTGAAACCTTAGTTGCTAACTTTTTGTCTTTCGATTTAAAATCCTTTATAATATCACCAACTTTTTCGGTGGTTACATGCCCATAGGTAACTTCATCAATTTGAACAACTGGAGCAATGGTGCAGCAACCCAAGCATGCTACTTTTTCAACCGTAAATAATTTATCAGTATCCGTATCGCTGGCTCCTTCAATTTTTAATTCTCGTTTAAAGGCATCATAAACCTGCGTTGCTCCTTTTACATGACAAGCTGTGCCAATACATACTTTTATAATATGTTCACCAACCGGACTGTGCCGGAATTGCGAATAAAATGTAGAAATACCTGTTAATCTTGATGCAGAAATATCGGTGGTTTCGGCAACTCTTTTCAGCGCAACTTCAGGCAAATATTTAAATTCATTCTGAATAGCTTGAAGAATAGGAATGGCATGATTTACCGAGCTTCCAATCTCTGTGATTATTTGATCAACTTTATTTATAATTTTCTGGCTCATTTTATATCATTTCACTGTTATGTTTCAGACTTTCAGTCTGATTTAGGTGCTTTGCTCCTTTCTAGGGGTTTCACCCCTAGTTTTGCTGTTGCAGCCTTTCAGGCTACGAATTCTTTCTAAAACATTAAGTTTTACAAATCATTAGAAAGGCTGAAGGCCTTAAACAATATAACTTGGGGCAACGCCCCAAGAAAATCTGTAGTAATACATTCACCCTGTAGGGGTGAAACATTAATTCCAAAAATATTTTGCATCGTACTCAATAATATCATATCGACTTATAAATTCTTCAATCTCTTCTTTATATGTTATCCTTTTGTGATGTTCCTCTTGATTTTTAATATAATTCTTAACTGTCTCTAATTTTGAACTACTAACAGAAAAGGCTCCATATCCTATTTGCCATGTAAACTTTAAACTTCCTCCTTCAATCTCTTTCATCCATTTTGAAGAAGATTTTTTTATTTCCTCGACAATCTTGGCTAAAGTAAAATTCTTGGACAAGCGAAATAAAACATGGATATGATCAGAAACAGAATTAATTGTTATTGCTGAACTTTCATATTTTTTAAGGATACCAGCCAAATAGGCATGTAATTGATCTTGTATTTTTGGAATAATAAAAGGATACCTCTCCTTAGTTCCAAATGTAAGATGTACATATAATTGTGATAAAGATTGCCCCATAATTTACTTTTGTTTCAGACTTTCAGTCTAAGTTATATGTTTTTCACTTTATCTAGAGGCTTCTCCCCTAGTTTTACTGTTGCAGCCTTTCAGGCTACGATTTCTTTCTAAAACATTTAGTTCTACAAATCATTAGAAAGGCTGAAGGCCTTAAACAATATAACTTGGGGCAACGCCCCAAGAAAATCTGTAGTAATACATTCACCCTGTAGGGGTGAAA
>JAEINW010000022.1 GCA_016342715.1 Salinivirgaceae bacterium
GCTCCCTTAAAAAGGGAGGAACTTAGCGAACCTTGCTTGCAAGCTCATGAGCTCTTGCGAATAACAAAGCGTTCTCATTGTGAACGAAGTAAGTAACTACATTCTACAAAATTGAAAAATTTGCTTCATTTTTTAAACACTCACGTTTCATTGAAAGTACTCCTAATAATAATGATAATAATAGCCTCGAAAGGCTTATATAATTCAACTTAGGGCAGCGCCCTAAGAATCAGTACAACTATACGAAACACCGCAAGTAAACATGTTAAATTAATAGTATATATCTACATGCGACGCAATCCTTTCTATTAAAAAACACTTTGTGAGCTAACTAATTACGATCAAAATCTTCGCTTACCACCACCGAACTTCTTGATACCGTGTACACCCTAAAAATTCCAAGGGCATTGTTTGAGAAATTACTTTCAATATTTGCAGGCATTCCACCAAACATAGGATTGTAACCATAATACTCGTAAAATGAACTGTTTAAATAAGTGAAAAATGCTTCATCAATATTATTCAATTCTAAAGTAAGCGAATCCCCTTTTTCGATAAATTCCATTTCGTTCTCGTCTTGAAAATAATAACAAGGAGCATTAAGAATTTTATTTCCGTTAAAAGCAACATCATCGGTAAAATTATATTTATTTAAGGTGTCAGAAACCAAGGTGTCATTTATATATGCCTTGAAAAAGTAATAATTTTTTTCAGGAGGATCGTATGAAAAACAAGTTAATACGGTAGCCTTCCTTTCCGATTTATAATAATACCCAGCAGAATCGATTAAAACTAAGCTGCCCATGGTAGCCGTTCCCACATATTCATCGCTAATACCGTCGTTATTAACATCGATATTTGTTACGGTTAATTTATAGGTAGTTCCAGGAACTCCGGCAAAGGCAATTTCAGAATAATAATGACCGGGTAAGCTGTCGTTTTCAAAGTAATTTATTACCGTATCATTAAATGTCAAAAAAACACTTGCATTTTTAATTACTGGAAACGATGGATCGTTGATGGTTTTTGTTTGACTCAATACAACCTCATAAGTTTTAAACTCATTGGTTAGGGTAGCATCAATAATAATGTTTTTAACAAATTCACCCGGTTCTAAATCGATATATTCGGAGCACGACGTTGCGGTTAAAACAAAAAATATTAATCCTTGATATATGTGTTTTATTTTTATCATTTCACGTGCCATTAAAAAGTTATATTATAAGTTATTGAAGGTACATAAGTAAATAAGTAAGTCATTTCTGCTTTAATTTCTTTTGTTTTTTCATCACGCACAAAATTTATAGCCCACGGATTCTTTCGTCCATAAGCATTGTACAAAGAAAAGTTCCATTCGCTTTTTATTCGCTTGCCTTCTTTCACACGGCTTTTTCGTGTAATACCAATATCTAAGCGATGATAATCGGGCATTCGCACCTTATTCCTATCTCCTTCTTTATAATAAATTTGCATGACGTTCTCTATTTCATAAAAACCCGAAGGTATGGTCATGGGTGTGCCCGATGCGTACACCCAATTGGCAGAAACTGACCATTTATCATTTATTTGATAACTGCCAACAATAGCAATATCGTTGGGTTTGTCGTAAGGTGAATTGTAGACCTTTCCTGCGTTTACTAAGGGAATATCTCGTTGGCTTTTTGACAAAGTATAGCTAATCCACCCGTTAAGTTTTTCAAGATTATATTTGAGTTGAAATTCAGCTCCATATGAATAGGCATCACCGGTTCGCAACTCACCATCAATATGCCGGTTCAAAATAATTTCAGCGTGATCTTTAAAATCAATGTTGTTATTCATTTTTTTATAATATAACTCAGCTGAGGCTTCTAATTGATTAAACCAAAAATTTCGAAAATAGCCAACAGCAACCTGATCGGCCACTTGTGGTTTAATATTTGGATTTGAAGCTACCCAAATATCAAAAGCTGTTCCTCCGGTACTGTTCGATGCCATATGAATATATTGCCTTGTGCGCGAATAACTTGCTTTTATTGATGATATATCATTCAGTTGATACACAGCACCAAACCTTGGTTCTAAACCTTGATAAACATTATAAACATCGCCAGCTTTATGAGTGGAACTATCAATTACTTCGTAATTTGCATCGTAATTATACACCGTTCCTGATCCTACATTTTGAAAAACTGAAAAACGCATGCCATATTTTAAGGTAAGCTTATCGGTAATTTCTTGAACGTTGCTACCATAAATACCCCATTCTATGGCAGAATTTGGGGCAAGTTCATATTTTGAAAATGTTGAATCTGTTCCAATAGGTTCAATAATTCCTGGGTAGAAATTATGATATATCGATGAAAAACCAAATTTTATAGTATTCTCGTTATCCAAAAGTATAGTGTTATCAAGACGAAACCCATAATCGCTAATGTTCGAATTCCATAACATGCCAGTTGCAGCATCAAATTTTATTGAAAAATTATAGTCATATTTACTATGAATTAACGAGAATTTTGATGCAATGTTTTCATTGTATCGGTGAATCCAGCTAACAGTTGCGGCTGTATTCCCAAATCCGAATTTAAAACCTTCTTGATTAAAGGCATCCCGACCATTATAAAAGTTTGCAGTAAGTGTATTTTTAATGTCAATACGATGCGTCAACTTCGCATTTACATCGTAAAAATAAAGTTGCACACCTTTTAAATCGTCTTCAAAATTTTGCAAGGCATACAAATAAAATTGCGCATTAAATAAGCGTCCTGCAACAAATAGCGAAGTTTTATCATTTATTATTGGACCATCAGCCGAAAATCTGGTTGAAATAGGTCCAATTCCAGCGCTTCCTTCCCATTTTTCAGTATTTCCCTCGCTTACTTTAATGTCGAGCAACGACGATAATCGGCCTCCATAAGCCACTGGCATGTCGCCCTTATACAATTCAATTTCTTTTATCGCATCGTTATTAAACACACTAAAAAAGCCCAAAAAATGTGAAGCATTGTAAACGGGCGCATCGTCGAGTAAAATTAAATTCTGATCCATATTTCCACCACGCACACTAAAACCCGAACTACCTTCTGAAGTCGATTGTACGCCAGGTAATAACTGAATGGCTTTAATAATATCAACTTCGCCCATTAAAGCCGGAATTTGACGAATGGTTTTAATTTTCATTTTTTCAACACTCATGTCCATTCTAGTAATATTAATATCCGATCGTTCGCCCATTACCACAACATCTTCAATTTGTTGCGTTTCTTTTTCTAAGTAAAATGTTTGTGATTTGCTTTGGTCTATGGTTATTTGTTCGGTATTTGATTTGTAGCCTATGTATGAAATAGTTAAATTATAGGTTCCCGAGGACAGTTTAATGTGAAATACACCGTTGATATCAGTTGCTGTTCCTGTTTTAAATTCTTCAATATAAACGGTAGCCCCAATCAAAGCTTCTTTGCTATCTTTATCAAGCACAGTTCCTTTTAATAGTATTGCATTATCAAAACCTCCTGCAAATAATGGTGAATAAATAAAAAAGGAAACAAAAAACAAGGTCTTAAGAGATGCAAATTTTATGAAGTTCATGATTAATAATTATTATTTATTTCCTTAACTAATAAACAACAAAAACTACTATCATGTTGTCCTTTAATTGGTTTTTTTTTATGGTAAATATCAATGCAAATATTCAAATCATTTTTTGATAAGCAAAAGAGAATTCGATTAACTAGTATTTTTTATCGGTGAATAATGATTTTTGAATTATAATGAATAAAATTCAATTTGAATTTGGCAAATTGAGTAAAACGTAATTACTTTATACATATATTCAAATATTTAATAAATCTACCAATATATTAAATTATGTTGCTTAATTTCAAGTACTTAAAATATATAGTCCTACTGGTTTGTGTTTTTTGTCAATCATTAAATGCCAAAGCGTCTATAAACACTACCGAAGATATTGTTAATATCGTATTTTTTAATGAAAATGAAATTAATTATGTAGCTTTTCAAATTGAAGTTTTTGTAAAAAAAGGTAGCAGCTACGAACAGGGTAATTTGCGTACTGAAGGCTATAATGAAAACAAATTATGTGTTTTCAACTTGAACAATGGGGAATTGCTTGCTGAAAAAATAATGGGTCGACAAGATAGTTTAAATGCAATATACTTAATTGGATACTCAAATGGGAATCTCTGGATTTACTCAAAAAAGCACAAATCGGGATTACAATCACTCGATCCACTTACTCTGGACAAAAAAATTAGTCTAGCTACCATATACAAAACAATTGATAATAATGTTGGCCTCTTTATCGACCCTGAATGGCGTGAAATAAGTAAGTTTTATTCTTACAACACCATTAATAATACACTTATATTAACAAGTTCCGATTCTATTAGCTATGAAATGGATCCAAATTCCTTTTCGATATCGAAAACAAATTATAAAATTAACACTAAAACTGCACCAAAGAGTAAATCGGAAACTAACAACTATTTACTGCAAAATATATCATTGCTTGGATACAAGTATATGAAAATAAAGTGGGGTACAACAACTTTTGAAAATCCAACTTTCTTATATGGAAATTTTATTAATAACATTCAAAAAGATAAAAAATATTTATACTATAAAAGTTTAATCGACACTTTAAAAGATCCGGATAAAACTGTTTTAAAAAACATGAAAGCGCTGGAAAAAGGTCTTAATGCTGATGAAACCTTGCTTTTACATAAAAACACATTCTTTGTGGTTGGAAAAAGCATGGAAGCAGGTAATGCCGTTCTTAATATCTCAAACCTACTAATAAATTCAAATAATACCCTGCAAAAAAACTGGGATAAATCAATATCCGGTATGTTTTATAATGTTTCTATGGCCAGATTTAGCAACGAATTTAAAGCCTATTTTGGAGAAAATGTACCCCCTAATTGCGATGCAAAATTCTTTTTAATTGATGATCAATTAATTATTATTTATTTATTACGGGTGTGCTACATTAATGCGAATACTGGTGAAATTATTTGGCAAATTAAACTCTAAAAAACTGCTGTTATTTCCAACTATTTAATTTCATTCACTTCTCGAATATAACCTTTTCTAAAAGCAACCAGCAATTGTTCCAATTCCTCAATTTCTTCTTTTAAACGAATACCAACATCGGTGTCGCCCACTCGTTTTCTAACCGATGTTTTTTCCAACAAACTTAAGTCTGTAACAATATCTCTTTCCTCTTCGATAGCTTTTTGCTTTGATTCAAAAGGTTCATGAGCAGCTAACATTAATCCATAGGAATTATAAATTAATGTATAACCAGCTATTCCTGTAACCGGCTGATAAGCTTTTGCCAAGCCCCCATCAATTACTATCATTTTTCCCTTACCCTTTACAGGATTTTCTCCTTTTTTTAGCTTAACAGGAACATGTCCATTTACAATATGAGAATGATCAGCGTCCATGTTAAATTCATTAAGAACTTTAATACTGAGTTCCTCCTGATCTCTTAAAGTAAAATACGGATTTTTTTCTTCTGCATGCGTTTCTTTATCGTTAATAAAATACCTTTCAAATGTTGCCATTTTTGTTTTTCCAAATAATGATGAATCAGGTCCTGGCCATAAATAATACACATAATCAAGCCCTACGCTATCATCGCCTGTATTTTGTTTGTAATAATAGCACTGACGGATTATTTCATCGTATTTATCAAGTAACGGTTTTCCCGAATAAAAAGTTCCCTCAATTTTCACTCTTTTAAATTCACCTTCGGGAGTCATTGGAATACATCCATGATACATTAAATTTGAATTAAACACTTTATACATACCCCCTTTATTAAGAAGAAATTTCAAATGTCGTTGTAACTTATGGCTTCGTAAAAACGATTTTGCTAGCCGGTCCATTACTTCCTTCTCCTGATCAGTTAATGTATATGGATCTTGTGGATCGATAGTAGGAAAATTTGTGTCGTTCAATTGATAAGTCTTTCGGCCAATTTTTATAGTATATTTTTCAAAATCAATCTGTTCCAACAAAAGTCGATCATCCATTTTAAACTCAGGCCTACGTTTTATTAATTGTCCTTCCAACTTAAATTGAATAATGGCTATTGCTTTTTGCATTTGTTGAACCATGTAAATTTCATCTTCGTTGTAACTATGATCTCCTGTAAGTTTTGGTTTAAATGCAGCACAAGGATCATTCTTATAAACCTGCATAGCAAATGTTGCTAGTGGAAGCAGATTTATGCCATAGGCATCTTCAACGGTACTTAAATTATCGTAGCGAGCCGCAATTCTTATTAATGTTGCGATTAAGGGTTGCGAACCCATGGCAGCGCCCATCCATACCATATCATGATTTCCCCACTGCACATCCACACCATCGTACTTCAATAATTCCTCAATAATCAAATCGGGGTGTGGCCCTCTATCAAAAATATCCCCCACAATATGCAATCTATCGATTACTAATCTTCGTATTAAGGCTGATAATTCAACAATAAATTCTTTAGCTCTACCAGTGCTTATTATGGTTTCCATAATACCATCGTAATACTGTTGTTTATTTAATTGATTCTCATCCACATGCAACAATTCCTCAATTACGTAAGCAAAATCTTTAGGCAACGATTTACGTACTTTTGAACGAGTATATTTCGACGATACTGAACGACATACTTTTGTTAATCGGTGCAAAGTTATTTTGTACCATTCCTCAATTGCGGTCTCTTTTTTAAGAACCAGACGAATTTTTTCGTTGGGATAATATATTAAAGTGGCTAAACCATCTTTTTCCGCGTCTCGCAGGGTATCCTTAAATATTTCACCAATTCGTCGCTTTATAACTCCCGATGCACTATTTACAATATGTGTAAAAGCCTCATATTCACCATGTATATCGCTCATAAAATGCTCGGTACCCTTTGGTAAACTCAAAATTGCTTTTAAATTAATTATCTCTGTACTTGCTTTCTGTATTGAAGGGTATTTTTTAGAAAGTAATTTTAGATATTTTATTTCTTGTTCTGAAAAAGCCATAGTAGATAGTTTAGGTTTTGCTGCTTAGTTTTAGTTTTATAAAACTATGAATTAACGAAATCGATTGCAAAATTGTTGAATGATTAATTTATGTTTAAAAACCACAAAAAAATGGCTGCTAATTATCATTAACAGCCATTTTATAAAAGTTTATCGTAAAATAATTTAGAGTCCCATTAACTCTGCTATAATTTTTGGGATATCTGTGTTATCAATTTTCGTTTTAAATTGCTCTTGACCAGCTCCTATAGCATAAATAGGTACAGATGTTGCTGAATGATTATATGACGACCATGATATTCCAGCTTTTTCGTTTAATAAATAAACAACTCGTTCTGCGAAAGAATTTCCTTCCTTCTCTGACAAATAATCTTTATCAGCTTCTCCTTTTAAATTGTTTGAAAAAGTTACCTGATATCCTTCATACAAAAATTCTTTTTCTTCCTTTGTTAAGGATAAACCCAATTCTGATTTTCCTAAACCAAAGTCTTTCGATACTGAATCCATAACTTGCTTGAACGAAACATTTTTATTTTCATTTTTTAAATTAGTCAGTTTTCGAATAAACTCTTGTCCCGATATTTTTTGATTTTCCAACACTCCTAATTTTGGAGATGCTCCATTTCCAAGAACAATGCCACCAGTCTCATGATCGGCGGTAACTAAAATAAGCGTTTCATTAGGATGCTCCTGATAGAATTCAATAGCTTCAGCTACAGCATCAGAAAATGCTAATGTTTCATGAATCATAGTCACCGCATCGTTGGAGTGACAAGCCCAATCAATCTTTCCACCTTCAACCATCATAAAAAAGCCTTTTTCATTTTCTAACACTTCAATCCCTTTTTCAGTAAAATCAGCCAACGATATACTCCCTGGCTTTTTATCAATTTCCCAATAAAATTCACCATCCGGGTATAATTCAGGATTAAAAGCCAAAACTTTTTCATCACCTTGTTTTATATTAAAAAATTCTTCCTGCGTATCAGTAATAGTATAACCCATACTTTCTGCTAATTCATAGGCATTTGCTTTTGTTAAATCTTTTCCTGTTGGATAATGAAAAGCCCCACCCCCAAAATAATCGAATTCGCTTTTCGGTAATTCTGTACTAATTTCATAATACATTCCCCTATAATTTTGATGCGCATAAAAACCTGCTGGAGTGGCATGATCGATAGCAACACTCGACAAAACACCTATTTTATAACCCGCTTTTTTAGCTTTCTCTGCAATGGTTTCATAATTAATGGTTAATGAAGTGTCTTTGCCAAGTACCCCATTGTTCGTTTTATACCCTGTTGCAAGTGCGGTAACTGCAGCCGATGAGCATGTTATCAAACTATTTACAGAGTAGGTAGTTTGATATGACTGAATAGGAAAATTACTAAAAGACAAATCTTCTGGTTCATATTTGTCAGCAATAGCAGCCAAATATAATTCAGATATTTGAACCTGATTAAGCCCCATCCCATCGCCAATAAATAAAAAAACATATTTTGGATGTTGGCTTGTAGGTTGGGTATTACAGCCTGAAAAGGCAATAAAAATTATAAGAAGGGTGTAAAAAAGACTTTTTTTCATCTGTTTGATTTTTTTATTAATGAATCGGTCAAATAGCCTGCCCACCATAAATAACTTAGCGAAGCGTTCTAACTGGCTTACTAATGATTATTGTGGTTTGTATGTAATTAACTGCATGGCTATTTCTAATTATTATACTCAATAAACAATTATTAACTTATTTGTTTATTCTAAATTCTCGTGATGATACATTTTTCCAGTAAAATCTTCAATTTTCACCTTAAAAATACAAACATTTTTAACAGATGGTTCCGCATAGCTAAAATCTCTATCAACATATTGTTTCATAAAAATATTTAAAGCTTCAATTTTTTTATCGTTTTCAGTAATAAACTCAACATTTCCATAAACCAAAACACTTCTATAAGCCATTCCATAACTACAAGCTACATGATCGTTGGCCATAAATAAATCATGATCTTTAGAAAAGTTTATACAAACTGCCGGATTATTTTTTAAAATATCAATCTTTTTACCCGTTTGATCTGAATGCAAATATACAACACCATCATCATACCCAAAGTTAAATGGCAATAAATAGGGCTTTCCATATTGGTCAACCATTGCTACATGGCATGTTTGGCACTTTTTAATTATTATTTCAATCTCCTCAAGCTTTTTTAAAAATGTTGTTTTTCTCATAATATTTTGATTTAAATCACTTTGCGTTTTAGCATTCCAGCTATTTATAAGAATATACTTATATTATAAACACTCTCTATAATTCAATAGATTTTGCGAATATAATTCATTATTATGGAAAGTGAATGATTTCGTTTATTTGTAACAACAAAATAAAAATACTAACAATAAAAAAATATAATTATGTCGATATTAGTTGGAAAAAAAGCTCCAAAATTTAGTGCAACAGCAGTTATCAATGGTGGTGAAATTATAAGCGATTTTTCGTTAGATCAGTTTTTAGGAAAAAAAGATGTGGTATTTTTCTTTTACCCCGCAGACTTTACCTTCGTTTGTCCAACAGAGTTAATTGCTTTTCAGAAAAAACTTGCTGAATTTGAAAAAAGAAATGTTGCTGTGGTTGCTTGCTCAACCGATCAGGAATTTTCTCACTGGAAATGGTTACAAACCCCAAAAAATAATGGTGGAATTCAAGGGGTAACTTATCCATTGGTTGCCGATCCTTCAAACACTATAACTGAGAATTATGGAATATTAGCTGGAAATTACGAATATAACGACGAAGGCGAAATTACTTTTGTTGGTGCTGCTCAAGCATACCGTGGATTATTCTTAATTGACAAAGATGGAATTGTTCAACATCAGGTTGTAAACAATATGCCTTTAGGTCGAAGTGTTGATGAAGTTATTCGTATGGTTGATGCTTTGCAATTTTTCCGTGAAAATGGAGAAGTTTGCCCTGCCGATTGGCATAAAGGGGAAAAAGCAATGTCAGCTTCTCAAGAAGGTGTTGCCGAATATTTAGCTTCAAAATAAAAAAATTCATATTTGTATAGAATTTATAACCGCTCCTTATGGGGCGGTTTTTATTTTTAATAGCCCATCAATCTTTCAAAATTCAGATAAATAGGAAGTTAATATTTCATTTCGCAGAAAACATTTTTTACCCTAAACAGTTTTATATATTATATAAGTTTTGCAACTTTACATTAAACTTAAAACCTAAACAAAATGGATATAAAAAGACTATTTACAGCACTTTTGGTAAGCGGTATATTTTCATTTTCTGCCATATCGCAAAGCAACTATTTTGGAGTTACAGGCAACATGGTATCGGGCGATTTTGATAACGATGGATTTATTGATGACATCGCGGCTTTTAATACCGCAAGTGAATCTCCTACGCTCACCCTGTGGATTTCAAATCAAGGATTTATAAATGAAGAGCATCCCAATTGTTTGCTTCCTTTTGATTTCTTAAGTTCGAAATCGTTGCAATCAAAAATTGTGTCGGGCGATTTTGATAACGATGGCTTTGTTGACGATATCGCATCAATTTACGAAGTAGGTTTAAACAACACCAGCATAACTGTTTGGATAAATAACGACAAAACATTCAAAGCAACTCGTTTTTGGTATGGACCCGATTTTGATGCAAACCAAACTTCAAAAACAATTGTTTCTGGTGATTTTGACAATGATGGTTTTAAAGATGATATTGCAGCATTTTATAATTACGAGCAAAAACAAACCAAAGTATATGTTTGGAAATCGAATGGTGAGAAATTCGCATGGCCAGGTACTTGGTGGATTGGAAATGATTTTAATGCCACAAAAATTCAAGGAACCATTGTTGCAGGCGATTTTGATCACGACGGTTTTGAAGATGATATTGCCTCTTTATACAATTACGATGATGATTTTTGCAGAGCTTTTGTATGGATTTCGAACAAAAATAAATTTAACTGGCCATACACTTGGTTTGAACAAGAAAACTTTGCTGCAAAAAACCTTTCAGGCAATGTAGTTGCTGGAGATTTTAACAAAAACGGATTTAACGATAATATTGCAGCATTATATAAGGATAATGAAAACAATTCGTCAGTGTTAGTTTTTGAGAAGGGGAAAAAAGGTTTTAACGAACCTGAAATTTGGTGGTATGGAAATAATGAAGCCATTACCACAAATTCTCGCTTGGTAAGTATTGATATTAATGAAAACAATAAATTTGATCAGTTTGCTGGAATGTTGATTGAGAATGAAACTGCAACCATTCAAAATTGGACTGCCACAAATAGACAATTTACTTTACCTGAAAATTTATGGCAAACAATAGCACTATCGGTAGAAGACTGCGAAAAAGAAGGAAGCTGTTTACCCAATGAATTATTCAGGGAATTGACTGTGTATCCGAATCCATCAGAAGGTGAATTAACAGTTCAAATTCCATATACAGAAACCGATGAGTTAGCAAATATTGTTATTTACAATACTTTAGGTAGCAAAGTATTTGAAATGCAAGCAAAACATGGATTTGAAATTCCTTTAAACCTTACACATTTAGATAAAGGAACCTATTTGTTACAAATCATTAGCAAAGAGAATAATACAAACAAAAAAATAATTATTAAATAATTTTTCTATTATTTTATATTTTAAAAACCTCGGAATGACCGAGGTTTTTTTTAATACACTATTTTTACATTGTGATAAATAAATTTGAGTCGTACATTAAAGAAAATCAACTTTGCCATAAAAAGGATAACATTCTTATTGGGACTAGTGGCGGAGTTGATTCTGTAGTTTTAACCCACTTATTTTTAAACTGCGGTTATAATATTAGTATTGCCCATTGCAACTTTAGTTTGAGGGGTAAAGAATCTGATGATGATGAAGTGTTTGTTAAAAAGCTATGCCAAAAATATGGAGTAAAATCACATTTTATAAAATTTAACACCATTGAATTTGCCAAACAAAATAAACTTTCAATTGAAATGGCAGCACGCAACTTACGGTATGATTGGTTCAATAGCTTGCTGCAAGAATTCAATTATTCACTAATTGCGACCGGACATCATTTAAACGATTCTATTGAGACCTTTCTGTTAAATTTAACTCGAGGAACTGGACTTAAAGGATTAATTGGCATTCCGGTTAAAAATGAGCATGTTATTCGCCCAATACTTTTTGCATCTCGCGAGCAAATTGAAAAATATGCTCAACAGGAAAAACTCTCCTATCGGAATGATTCAAGTAATAACTCCCAAAAATACATGCGCAACATTATTAGGCAACAAGTAATTCCTGCATTAAAAAAAATTAACCCAAGGCTTGAAAACACCTTCATAAATAATATCAGCACACTGCAAGACACTTATTCAATTTTCAAAAATCAGATTGATTGTATAAAAACTAAAAGTTTAATTCAAGAAAAGAATAAAATTAAAATATTAATTAGCGAAATAGATAATCGAAGTAATTCAAAAACCATTTTATATGAATTAATTAATGAATTTGGTTTTAACAGCAGCCATGTTGAGAAAATAATTTCAGCAACAGCCGATTCAGGCAGGTTATTCTATTCACAAACGCATCAATTATTAATTGATCGACAATATTTAATTATTGAACCATTGCAAAAAACATCGCCATACTACATTATTAATACATATAATGAACTTAATAAGTTAAAACTTGGATTTAATGCTGAAATTTTAAGTGTAAATAATTTTTCTATCGATAAAAATCCACAAATTGCTTGTCTTGATTTAGAATTAATAAAATTTCCAGTTAAAATACGAAAATGGAAAGAAGGCGATTCATTTTATCCCTTAGGGATGAATAAAAAAAAGAAATTGAGTGACTTTTTTATTGACGAAAAAATAGATCTTTTCAAAAAAAAGCATTTGTGGATTTTTGAATGTGATGCTAAAATTTTCTGGATAAGTGGTCATCGAATTGACGATAGATTTAAAATAACTGATAATACCAATCAGATATTAAAAATAGAGATTCGTTAACTAATTTCTATTTTTAAGCCATCGTAAGCCGGTTTCATATTCGAAGGAAGTATATTTATTAATTCGTCGTACATATATTGCTTGTGACTAATGTGAGTTAAAAAAGCCTGTTTCGGATTCAATTCCTTAACCAAAGCAATCGCTTCATCAATTCCCATATGCGATATGTGTGGTCGTTTTCTAAGAGAATTTAAAACCAAAACATCCAAGTTTTTTAATTTATCTTTTTCCGTATCAGGTATTGTTTTAGCATCAGTTACATAGGCCATGTTTCCAATTCTATAAGCAAAAACAGGTAATTTGTGGTGGTAAACCTGGACTGGATTTATTTCATCGTCACCAATACAAAATGAAGAATTATCAATGGCTTTTAAATCCATTTCAGGAATGCCAGGGTATTTATTGTCAGAAAAAACATAGGAATATTCTCTTATAATAGAATCTAAAACCCTTTTTTCAGCATAAATGCTCATGGGTTTATTCATTAAATAATTAAATGCTCTAACATCATCTAAGCCAGCCGTATGGTCTTTATGCTCGTGAGTAAGTAAAACGGCATCCACCCTACTTATTTTTTCACGCAACATCTGTTGTCTAAAATCCGGACCTGCATCAATAACAATTGCATTTGATGCAGTTTGTATTAAAATAGAGCTCCTAAGTCTTTTATCCTTAGCATTGCTGGATGAACAAACCTCGCAATTACAACCAATTACCGGTATTCCATGAGATGCTCCTGTTCCTAAAAATGTAATTTTCACTTCCTTTATATTTCTAAAACTAAAGATACTAGAGAAAAATTATTTTGTATTATCAACATAAGTAATTTTGCTGCGAATACTAAGATATATTAAATAAACTAAAACCAAAACCGCCATAATAGCAGAAGGAACTGCCGCCTCTTTTCCAAACAATGCTAACGAAACTGAGGCCGTAAAGCCAGAACTTTTAACCGTTAGTAAGAGGTTTTGTGATACCCTATTGGAATAAGGTATTTTAAGATAAATAGCCATTCTATTATATAAGTAACCCAAAACAAACATCGAAATAAAAAATATTAATGATATGGTAGCTAACACCTCAAAGTTCGAAAAGAAAACTTCTCTATTTAGCCCAACCGCCGTATAAATAATCAAAGCAAAACCTAAATCAACTATTTTACCTTTAAATTTTTCAACCGCTTTATAAATGCTTTTTTGACGCAGTACTCTTGAAAGTAAAAATGGAATAATTATTATTTTTATCATCACAACAATTATTTGCATGGGCTGCAATAAATTAGAACCTGAAAAAACTGTTATAATTATTGGCGCAATAATAATGCTGGCTAAATATGCTCCCAGGGTTCCAATCATGGTATAATTCATATTTCCACGCAAATAATGAGTGAAAGGAATTACCGCTACTCCTGGAGGCGATGCTGCTATAACCACTAAACCATAAAAAAGATATTCGTTTTTAACCAACACCCACGATAAGAGCAATAGAACTGAACTAAAAATAAAATAACCCAACAACACAGCGGTTCCCATTATTTTTAATGATTTTGATACTGGTAATAAACCTGAAGTTGAGATTCCTGAAGTAGAAAATGTCATTACCAAGGCAAGGATGTAGATGTTATAATCTTTTAATACAATGGCTAAATCATTGAATGAAAGTCCGATTAAAATCGCAAAAATAAGAAATGTATTTCTATTAAAAAGTAGCTTATATAATTTTAAAATCATAGTATTAAAAGTCAAAAAAATAGTTTTGCAATTAAGTATAATTAAACACAAGATAGCTAATTATAACATTTAGTTTTTGAGTGCTTGATAACACTTCAAAACACCTCAAAGATATTTACTTAAAAAACTCATCCACTACAAATCAAGTAATTTTATACTTATTCGCTATATTTTTCATAGAATTCTTCGATATTTGCAAAAAAAAGCATGGCTGGCAAAATATTTTTATTACCTATTACCCTTGGCGAAAGCAATCCCGAATCAGTAATTCCAAAGGAAGTAATTGCAAAAATAATTTCATTACGCATATTTATTGTTGAAAATGTAAGAACCTCCCGACGGTTTTTACGATTATTAGACAAATCATTTCCCATTGATGATTCTATCTTTTATGAATTAAATAAGCACACCAAAGAATCTGAACTAACATCGTTTATTGCTCCAATAAAAAAAGGACAAGACATTGGAATTATGTCGGAAGCAGGCGTGCCTGGTGTGGCTGATCCCGGATCGAATGTGGTGGCATTGGCTCATCGAAATAACATTTCAGTTGTTCCTTTTGTAGGTCCATCATCCATATTACTTGCCGTAATGGCTGCAGGACTAAACGGGCAAAACTTTGCATTTAATGGATATTTACCTTTAAAATCGGGCGAAAGAATCAAAAAGATTAAAGAACTGGAACACCGTTCGAAAACCGAAAACCAATCGCAGCTTTTTATCGAAACGCCCTATAGAAATATGCATATGTTAAATGATATTATTTCATGTTGTCAACCAAACACCTTATTATCAATTGCTGTTGATATTACTTTAGAAACAGAATTTATTAAAACCGATAGCATTAAAAATTGGAAAAACACAAAAATAGATATCAGCAAAAGACCTGGTATTTTCACTATTCACAGTTATTAATTCGGCAACTGTAAATATTTTTAGGAATTTTTACCAGCAATTACGTATATTTGCATCAGAAATTAAAAATACATATATGACAAAGCTAACGAGAGAGTTTGTACATAGTTTACCAAAAGCTGAATTACATTGCCACTTAGATGGTTCAATGCGCGTTGACACCATTTTGGATTTGGCAAAACAAAATAAAGTAAAACTACCAAAAGATAATCTTGAAGAGTTAACAGAATACTTAAATGTTGGCATGGATTGTCAAAGTTTAGAAGAGTATTTAAAAGTTTTTGATGTTACTTGTTCGGTTTTACAAACAAAAGAAGCTTTAATAAGAGCTACTTATGAACTTATTGAGGACTGTGCCAAAGAAAACATTTGGTATCTTGAAATAAGATTTTCTCCTATTCTACATATTGATAAAGGCTTAAAACTAACTCAAGTTATTGATGCTGTAATTGAGGGAAAACACAAAGCAGAAAAAGAATTCAATACAAAAGTTGGAATTATAGTTTGTGGATTGCGTCATACTACACCTGAGGTTTCATTAACCTTGGCCGAACTTTCTGTAGCCTACAAAAACCGAGGAGTTGTTGGTTTTGATTTAGCCGGAGCAGAAGATGGTTTTCCGGCAAAAGATCACAAATCTTCTTTCTATTTAATAATAAATAATAACATTAATACCACAGTTCATGCGGGTGAAGGTTACGGACCAGAATCCATTCATCAAGCCATCCATGTTATTAGCGCCAATAGAATTGGTCATGGAACCAGATTGCGCGAAGATGGCGATTTATTGAATTACATAAATGACCATAGAATTCCATTGGAAATGTGTATTACTTCAAATGTGCAGACAAAAGCTGTTGAATCATTTGAAAACCATCCGATTAAATTCTATTTCGATTTAGGACTAAGAGTTACTATCAATACCGATAATCGTTTGGTATCGAATACCACATTAACCGATGAATATATGCTGGCCATTGAAAAATACAAATTCAATGCCGATGAAATTAAATATTTGATTCTTAATGGATTTAAATCAGCCTTTTTACCGTTAAAAGAGAAGGTTGAATTAATTCATCAAGTGACTAAAGATATGGCTGAAAAAGGATTAATTATTAAAAAGGATTATATTTAATCTTTGCAAGATATAAAAAGCAAAAGCGTTCTTTAAAGGACGCTTTTTTTTATTCTAGATGATAGGCTTTAAGTTTTTTCTCGTAATATTATTCTTGGCTAGCAAAAGCATATTCATAGCTTAGAATGCCTGCTCCTTTTGCATCATAGCTACTCATTCTTCTTGGATTGATGGCCATTTGCAAAATTTTACCAATCATAACAATTTTACGATTAATTGTATTACAACATGTTTGTTTACTTATTTTGGTAGGCAAATATTGCAGCTCCAATCAATCCAGCATTATTAAGTAATTCAGCAGGTGCAAAGGGAGTTTTTATTGAAATAAACTCCTCAAATCTTTCTATTTTTTTACTGATTCCTCCACCGATAATAAATAAATCAGGATAAAATAATCTTTCATAATAGGCTAATGCCTCATTGAATCGTTTTCCCCATTTTTTCCAACTTAATTCTTCCTTTTTCCTAATTGCATCAGATGCATATTTTTCAATGGTACTATCAGAAAATTCAAGATGCCCAAGCTCTGTATTAGCTAACAAAATTTGATTGATGAATAGAGCAGAACCAATACCTGTACCAATAGTTAATAGTAATATCAAGCCGTTTTTATCTTTAGCTGCACCAAAGCTTACTTCAGCAATACCGGCAGCATCGGCATCGTTTAAAGCAACAATATTACACCCCGTTCCTTCAGATAAAAATTTATTTATTGGTGTTTCAATCCAACTCTTGTCAATATTAACTGCGCTTAATACGATTCCATTTTGCACCACGGCCGGAAAACCAACCCCCACCATTCCCTCGTAATCAAAAAAATCAATTAGCTCCTTAACTGTATCTTTTATGTTTTGCGGAGTTGCCGGTTGTGGGGTTTGTATTCTGTGTCGCTCAGTGATCAATTCTCCCGTTTCAATATTAACAAGGGCTCCCTTTATTCCCGATCCACCAATATCTATTCCCAAAATTTGCATACTTGCTTGTATTTGTAAAATTTTACAATTAAGTTACTATTTATAACTCAATTATCAAAGGTATTAAAGAGGATGTCAAAAAAGCATGGCTCTTTTCTAATTTGTGAGTGATTGTTATTTTATTACTTATGATAGAAAAAACCTTCTGCTAAACCATTATTTAATAAGGTAATAAGGTTATTCTGTTTTCTATACTCTCACCTCTACTACGGTTCAATACTTGAAAATATGGTTTTAAAGATCGCTAATAAAACCTTATTTTTTAAATATTTACCTTAGTAGCATATTACAAACATCTAACAAAGACCTTATTACCTACCTACCTATCTACCGTAGGCAGGCCTTATTTTAATAAAAAACAACCGTCAGTTAGAATACAGCCAAAAGCTTTAATTATTTAGTTAATAGTCACAGCGTGAATTTTCAATTAACTGATTATGTATGCCTTAACACTTTATATGTTAAACAAATATATTCACAGCGTGACTTTTTGGACAGCCTCACCATAAAAATAATTTTAAAATTGAGATATTAATTTTAAATATTAAAAAAGAAAAGCAAAGGCATGTCTACTCCTTTGCTTTTAATGTGCTTAACTTATACTTTCTGACTTTTCCATTTGCCTTTTTTAAAAAAATACAATCCAAGTAAGGTCATTATCGATTCTGCGATTATGATTGCATAAAATACTCCATTTTCGTCGAGCCCAACTTTCAATGCTAAAAAATATGCCAAGGGTATTTCAATAAGCCAAAATGCAATAAAATTTACTTTTGTTGGGGTTTTTGTATCACCCGAACCATTAAAGGCTTGCACCAATACCATTCCCAAACCATAAAATATAAATCCATAAGATACAATCTGCAAACACTGCGACCCTATTTGGATAAGTTTTACTTCATCGGTAAAAAAACCAATAAATGGCTCGGGAATTATGATGAAAATAAAACTTATAATTCCCAAAACAATCATATTAATTTTTGCTACCGCCCAAACAGATTTTTCTGCTCTATCTGGTCTATTTGCTCCTAAATTCTGGCCAACTAAAGTTGCGGCAGCATTGCTTAGACCCCATGATGGAAGAAGAAAGAATAATACAATCCGAATTGCAATAGTATATCCTGCAACTGCCTCACTACCAAAATGTGAAATTACACGAACCATAAAAACCCAACTTGTAGTTGCTATAATCATTTGTCCAATACCTCCTGCAGAAATATTTATTAAGTGCATTATTTTCTGCCAATTTATGTGTATTGGCAAATGTCTTATGCTTATTCTGCTAGATCCTTTGAATAAAATATATAATTGAAAAAATACGGCTACTCCTCTACCTATATTTGTGGCAACAGCAGCTCCAGCAATTCCCATTTCAGGAAATGGACCAATACCAAAAATTAACAAAGGATCTAAAATTATATTTAAACCATTTGCTAACCACAAAACGCGCATTGCTATGGCAGCATCGCCAGCCCCTCTAAATATTGCATTATTTATAAATAATAGCATAATAACAATATTTCCTCCAAACATAATTATTGGATAGCTACTGTGCTCATTTAATATTACTTCTGAAGCTCCCATTAACTTAAGCATATCTTTTGCAAATACCATTCCTGGAACAGCAATCATAAGTGAAACAATTAGTCCTACAATAATGGCTTGCAATCCTTCTGCTGATGCTTCTTTGTTTTTCTTTTCTCCTATTCTTCGTGAAACAAGCGCCGTAGTACCCATGGCTAATCCAAATGCAATGGCATAAATTAATGTTAGAAGTGATTCTGTAATTCCCACAGTAGCAACCGCATCTGCGCCCATTTTTGATACAAAAAATATATCAACAACAGCAAATATTGATTCCATAATCATTTCCAATACCATTGGAATGGCCAATAAAAAAACAGCCTTGCTTATTGGGATTTTTGTAAAATCGCGATCGGATCCCGCAATAGATTCTTTAAGAGCATTCCAAAAACCTGAAATTGTGAATGTTCTTTTATTTTTATTTAACTTAAGTGATAATATATATTTCTTTGTTTTTTTAGTCATTTTGTTTTCGTTTTCGTCTGTTCTTACTTCGATATCTGGTATGGTTTTTAACCATACAAATAGAATTACTTGTTGTTGATTCCACTATTGGGAATACAAATGCGACATTAGATAAATCATAAATGTTCATCTGTTTATTTTTATTTTTTATTAAATCGGTCAGATGGAATACGCCATAAATAACTTAGCAAAGCGTTCTCACTGGCTTTGCCAGTAATCATTGCGGTTTGTATGCAATTTATTGCTTATGGCTATTTCATAATAAAATCCTCCGATTTTAAATTTGCTTAATAAAAAGTTTTCTTTGAATTTTGAATAAAAGGACGAATATCAATCAGTTTTCCCTAGCAGAATGCAGGGACAAACAGAACAATTATTGTTGATATATTCGTTGTAGTTTTCATAATACACAAAATAAATACATTTATTTATTTATTGCAATAGTATTATAAAAATAACAGGTAAAATTAATTAGTGTGACTAATAAAACGAATAAATTCGAATATTTCCATCGCTCGCCCCCTGATCCCCTAAAGGTGAACCACCTCACGTTGAGCGGGTTGATCCCTTTAGGGAACAAGAGGGCGTGTGCAAACAAAGGAAATAAGCTAGTTTTCTTAGAGCCACTAATTAGTAAATGCAACTTTTAGGGTTAAGGTGCGAAGTTCATTATATATTTACATTGTACAAATATATCATACCTGTGTGAGCACAAAATGACCAATATTAGGTGTTGGTTATTTAAAATTATTATTTCTATATTAGTAAATCTTAATTATTAACCATAAAAAAAATAATTATGTCTCAAACTATTACAATTTACATTTCTGCTGACACCCTAAAGTTAAAACAACTTTTCCCAGATGGTGGCGATATTACTGATCATACTATTATTGTTATGACAGATAGCAATGACAGCCCTGTTTATGAGTCAATATTTCGTGACAAATTAATTACAAGCGCACAATCAGATGATGCAATTAAATGGGTAATAAGCAGTGGCACTGAAAGAGTCTCTGTTAGTTTTACTGAATTTAGAGCTGACCAAAATGCTTCAAAAGTGTTTATAAATACACCAACAAAAAACCCAAGTAATCCTTCTGAATTTGATGCACAAATAAAATCTGGCATTAAAGGCGAGATTGATACAGAATATTTCTTATCCTTTTGTATTAATAGTGACGAAAGGATTGTTTGGACTTGGGATCCAATGATAAAAGTAAGATATTAACAATAATTTAAAAACCATTTAATTAACCAAGAGGCTGAATATTCAGCCTCTTATTATAAATTATGAAACATTTAATAGTATTTGCCTCAATTCTACATTTTTTTTTTCCTATAAACGTTCAAAGTCAAACTTTACTTGAAAAAGAATACAACGATGCCTATCAAATGGCTGTTAAAAATGAAGGAAGTCTTTCTTTGAAATACTCTTTCATTGCTTTAGAAAAAGCAATAGAATTAAACAATCCAAATTATATAGCAAATTCATATTTAGAAATATGTTTTGATTACGATGAAATTGGAAACTATACAAATGCCTTAAATTATGCTCTAAAATCAGCTTCCGAATATGAGAAATTAAATAACAAAAAGGGTCTTGCAGCTTCATATTCGATATTAGGAAATATATATGCTCATATTAGTAATTACAACCTAGCAATAGAGTATTTCAAAAAGTCAAATTTATTAAGAGAACATAAAGACTCAATATTAATTGAGCAGGTCAAATTAAACATTGGTGATGCCTATCGACAAATGCATAAATATGATAGTGCACTGTATTATTTTAACCAAACTTTAGCTGCTTTTTTAAAATATAATGACAGCATTGGAATTGCCTATTGCTATTGCAATTTGGGCTTAGTCTATTTAAACTTAAACGAACAAGTAATTGGTGATTCCATATTGAATAAATCATTTGAATTACTTAAGCATTTAGAAGATTACTTGCCTATTGTAATTGCAACATTTGAAAAAGCAGAATTAGAATTCAACCGAGGGCATCTTCTTGAAGCTAAAAAGTTAGCATTAGATGCAAATTCTTTGGCAATAAAATTCAATTTTAAAACCGAAATTAGAGATATTCTATCTTTATTGTCAAAAATTGCTGAGAAAAATAATGATTACAAGAATGCATTCAATTATCTGAGTGATTATCAAGAATATAAAGATTCTCTTGTAAACGACAAAGTGGTTTCACAAATGGCCGAGATGCGTGCTGAATTTGAAATTTCGCAGAACGAAGTAGAAATGACCTACTTAAAAAGAATAAATAATGCAAGAGCCAATTTGCTCATTATAGCTGGCATAGGGCTTCTTGCCATTGTCATTTTATCAATATTTTTATATATTCGCAACAAACAACGCAAAGAAGCAAACAAAAAACTTTCTGAATTTAACGAAGAGCTGCAACAAAAAAATTATATCATTCATAACCAGCTGGAGGAAAAAGGAATTTTAATGAAGGAAATCCACCACAGGGTTAAAAATAACCTTCAAATAATTTCAAGCATTATCAACTTACAAAGCATGCGCATTGATAATAAAGAAACCATTGAAATATTCGACGAAATGCAACGACGAATTATGGCCATTTCTTCCATTCACCAAAAATTATATCAAAGCGATTCAGTTTCCATAATAAACATGAAAGATTATCTGGGCGAGGTAGTTGATGCCACCCATAGTGCTTTTAACAACAAAGATTTGAATGTGAGTTACCAAATAGCCATTCAAAATGTAAATTTAAATATTGATGCTGCAGTTTCTATCGGACTTATTGTAAATGAATTAACCACCAATGCATATAAATATGCTTTTTCGGCAGATAAAGAAAACCACCTGTTAATTTCTCTCAGTCACGACGGAAACTCCACGTGTAAATTATTAATTCATGATAATGGACCGGGCATTCCAGAAGGTAAAGATATTTTCAAGTCGAATTCTTTAGGTTTGCGAATGGTATCATTATTAACTCGGCAAATGAAAGGTGAAATAAGTGCTGAAAATAAAGATGGAACCATCTTTAGCATTACATTTACTGACATTAAAAACAAGTTAACATAAATATTTTGTTACTTTTATTGCCATTTAATACCAAATAAAAAAAGCATCATGGCAAATGTTAAAATACTTATTGTTGAAGATGAATTATTAATTGCAGAAGACATTCGCATGCAATTAGAAATTTTAGGATACGAGGTTAGCGGAATGGCCGTTAGCTACAACGAAGCATTAGAATGTATAATGCAAGAATTACCCGACTTGGTTTTAGTAGACATTACCATTGAAGGAGCAAAAGATGGTATTGAATTGGGAAAATTTTTACGTGAAGAAGTAGATCTTCCATTCATTTATTTAACCAGTCATGCCGATAAGGTCACGGTAGCCAGAGCAAAAGAAACTCAACCCGACGCTTATTTATTAAAACCTTTTAAATCGGCTAATTTATTCACATCTATTGAAATGGCTCTTGCCACCGCTTCGTCAAATCACATAAAAGAAGATAGCGATGAAGCAAAGGACGATTTCATTTTAAAAGATTGCCTTTTTGTAAAAAAAGACAATGCTTTTATTAAAATTAAACTTGACGAAATAAAATATTTAAAATCAGAAGGAAATTACTTAACTATCTTTATAAATTCAAAAGAAAAGTATCAAATCAGAAGCTCTATTAGAAACTTTATTGAGAATTTACCTGAGGACATTTTCTTTCAAACTCACAAATCATATATTATAAATTTAAAACACCTTGACCAATTCTCATACACCAATGTAACCATCGAAGGAGAAGAAATTCCTTTATCGAAAAGCAAAAGAGACTTATTATTTTCAAAAATGAAAACCTTTTAATTCGTTTTATTTTATTAAAATAAAATAGCTGACAACAGGCGTCGGCAGCTATTTAAATAGGGATGGGAAAGCATGTGTTGAAATAAGTATATGCTTTTGGATTAATGATTATTTCAATCGTTTCAAAGCACAACCTATTTCAAGGTCGTTATATAATTCAATAAAATCTTTGTCGTGCAACTGATTTCTATTACTAATATTGTAATACAGACTTATTACACATTTTATTGCATTTTTATAATCATCTTTAATATTTGCAATCATTGACAGCTTGTTAATGTCATCCAAAACCGATCTTTCAAAATTCGTTCCATCTTTGCTTTCAATATTAAATTCTGCAATTACTTTTTCCTTAGGGTTTTCAGCCATTGGATTAAAAACTAAGTCGACATTATCTTTCGATTCATATACCGGCTGTTCGCTTAACACTAAATGGCTACTATGTAATTTAAAAAATTCGAAGAACTCTCTTTTAACTTCTTCACCCAAGCCATTGTTGTGGATAACATATTCTTTTAGCTTTGGCGAAATAGAATCACACCAATCAATTAAGGCCTTTGCTATGTGATCCATTGTAAACATCATCATTACAAAATAGTATTTTCTTCAAATATGTTAAATTTTCCTTTTATAAAATGTAACGATTCTTGATTGTTGCCATAAGTTATGCTAACAAAACAACTTTTTGATGTTTTACTATTATCTATTACATTGGGTTCAATAATGTATTCTATTTCTCCTTCAATATAATAATCTTTGTTTACCACATGTTTAATTTGGCATTTTCCATTTGCATCAAAACGATACTTTTTTGTTTCCATTTTACCATGTTCTAATAAATTAGAATTTAAACGAACATCAAAACAAATATCTTTTTTATCGATGAATTCAAGCGTATGAAAATTAAAAATAAAGATTGGATCAAGTTTCGTTACCTTAGTTGGTACTTGAAAACAATATTTCTTCTCAATATTTTTTTCCAAAACATTAGGCGCTATTTCAATTAGCTTTTCCATAAAGACGATTTTAGTTGCTTGCTTTTTTTATTTTCTAAATCAAATTTATACTACATTTACATTTCTACCTAAACTTTGTGATGTACAGTACTAATTTTGGTATCTTCTATTGAATACTTGTGATTAACTACTGTATTTATTATTGATAAGTAACACAAACTTATATTTCATGATAAAAATAAAAAACCTTATCTTTTTTGCTTTAAAAACTAAAACATGTAACATGACCATTTTAACACACTTAAAATCATTTTTTTTAATTGGAATACTTTTAACATTATCTTTTGGAGAAGCACATACCAAAGAAAAATTAAAAACCGAAAACAAAGATACCTTAGTAAATTCATCTTTAGTTAGTGGGCTGAAATTTAGAAGTATAGGCCCGGCATTTACCTCAGGGCGAATTGCTGACTTTGCCGTTAATCCAACAAATTATTCGGAATATTATGTAGCCGTAGCAAGCGGAAATATTTGGAAAACAACAAATAATGGAATAACATTTGAGCCTGTTTTTGATAATTACGGCTCCTATTCCATAGGTTGTTTAGCTATTGACCCCAAAAACACTAACGTTGTGTGGGCGGGTACAGGCGAAAATAACCATCAACGCGCTTTAGGATATGGCGATGGTATTTACCTCACGGTTGACGGAGGAAAATCATGGAAGAATATGGGATTAAAAGAATCGCGCCATATTGGTATGATATTAATAGATGGAAGAAATTCAAATATAGTTTATGCTGCATGTGAAGGATCAACATGGGGACCAGGAGGAGACCGAGGACTATTTAAAACCACTGATAAAGGTAAAACCTGGAATAAAGTTTTAACGATTTCAGAAAACACAGGTATAAATAATATTATTTGCGATCCAAGAAATCCTGATATATTATATGCTACCAGCGAACAACGTAGAAGACACGTGCATACCAAAATAGGTGGTGGACCGGAAAGTGCCATACACAAATCGGAAGATGCTGGCAAAACATGGAAAAAATTAAAAGATGGGCTACCTGAAGAAGACATGGGAGGAATTGGCATAGCCATATCCCCACAAAATCCCGATGTGATTTATGCCATAATTGAAGCAGCAAATAATGCAGGTGGCTTTTTTCGCTCAACAGATAGAGGCGAATCGTGGGAAAAGATGAGCGATCATTCATCTAGTGGACAATACTATAATGAGATTTATTGCGACCCCGTTGATTTTGATAAGGTGTATTCCGTTGAAACTTTTTCACAGCTCACAAAAGATGGAGGAAAAACCTGGACAGCCTTGAGTACAAAAGATCGTCATGTAGACGACCATGCTTTATGGATTAACCCAACAAATAATAAACATCTAATTATAGGTGGAGATGGTGGTGCTTATATTACATATGATGGCGGTGAAAACTGGAGACAAGTTTCTAACCTTTCGGTAACTCAGTTCTATCGTGTGGCTGTTGATAATGAAAAGCCATTTTATAACGTTTATGGAGGAACACAAGACAATGCTACTTTAGGTGGCCCATCAAGAAATTTAAGCAGTTTTGGAGTAACTTCAGGCGAATGGATTGTAACTGTTTTTGGCGATGGATTTTGGTCTCAGGTTGATCCAACAAATCCTAACATTGTTTATTCTGAATGGCAATATGGAAATGTGGTTCGCTACGATAAAAAAAGTGGAGAAAAAGTATTCATTAAACCACGCGAAAGAAAAGATGAATTAAGCTACAAATGGAACTGGAATTCACCAATAATAATTAGTCACCACTCTCCTACTCGACTGTACATGGCAGCTAACAAAGTATTCCGAAGCGATGACAGAGGTGATAACTGGAAAGTGATTTCGGATGATTTAACTACAAAAATTGACAGAAATACCTGGCCTGTGATGGGTAAATACTGGAGTGTTGATGCCGTGGTAAAAGATGTGTCAACCTCACAATTTGGAACCATTGTTTCAATGGATGAATCACCCAAACAAGAAGATTTACTTTATGTTGGAACCGATGATGGTTTGATTCAAATTACTGAAAATGCAGGTCAAAACTGGACCAAAATTAATAAATTCCCGGGAGTACCTGAATACACTTACGTGAGTGATATTTATGCCTCACAATTTGACGCAAATACAGTTTATGCATCATTTGACAATATGAAAAGAGATGATTTTAAACCTTACATTTTAAAAAGTAGCGACAAAGGAAAAAGCTGGGTATCCATTGCAGCAAACCTCCCTGAAAATGGAACGGTACATACTATTCAACAAGACCATATAAATCCTAAATTGCTTTTTGTTGGAACTGAATTTGGAATATTTTTTACCATTAACGAAGGAAAAGATTGGGTTCAGATGAAATCAGGAATACCTACTATAGCTGTGCGAGACATTGCCATTCAAAAAGATGAAAGCGATTTGGTGTTGGCAACTTTTGGCCGTGGTTTTTATATTTTAGATGACTATTCTTCTTTAAGAGATTTAACCGAAGAATTAGCGAACAAACCTTCTTATTTATTTCCTATAAAAGATGCCTTGATTTACATGGAGACAAGCAAAATTTATGGTCAAGGAGCCACTTATTTTGGGGCAAAAAATCCAGAGTACGGTGCAAATTTTTCTTTCTTTTTAAAAGAAGTTCCCAAAACAAAAAAGGAAATTCGTCATGAAAAGGAAAAAGAACTATTTAAAGCAAGTAAACCCATTCCTCAACCAAGTGTTGAAGAACTTCAAGCAGAAGAAAATGAAATTGATCCTTATTTAATAGTGACCATAAAGGATTCAGAAAACAGTATTATTCGCACTTTAATTAACAAACCAGCTGAAGGAATTCAACGAATAAATTGGGATTTAAAATATAACAACCCTAAGGTTATTAATGATGTAAAAGAATTTAATCCTTTTATGAAAAAAGAGGGTGGAGTTTATGTACTACCTGGAAGTTATTCAGTTGAAATAGCCATGGTTCATAACGGAATTTCAACACCATTGGCTGGCACTAAAAAATTTGAAGTTAAACCTTTAAACAATACAACTATTCCAGCTAATAATAGAGCAGAAATGGTGGCTTTCCAAAAGCAAGTATCAGAATATGCAAAAAGCATGAATGGAGCTGTATCGCTGCTTGAAAACCTTCAGGAAGAGGCTTTAGCTATTAAACAAACTGCTTTAACTTTAACAGGAGGATCTGCTGATTTGATGCAAAAAATCACACAACTTGAAAAACAGTTAAGCGATATAGAATTCAAATTTTATGGAACTGAGCCTAAAGCAAGTACTGAAGAAGTTCCTCCAGCAAAATACCCTTTGTATAACAGGTTAGATGATTTGATTTATTCACAAATGACCAGTACAACAAATATTACTGGAACTGCTAAAATGTCGTTCGAAATATTGAAAGAGAAATTTCCTCCAGTACTTTCTGAATTAAAAGAAATAACTGAAAAAACACTTCCAGAAATAAGGAAAATATTGGACGATTTGAAAGCTCCTTATACTCCTTACCGAGTGCCAAAATTAGATTAATTACCTACAATAATATTTATACAAAAAAGGTTGGCTTATGTGCCAACCTTTTTTATTATCATTTAATCCGTTTACTACTTGTTCAGTTTTAATATATCTATTTCCTAATTTTATATTTAAGGCAATTAAAATGAGTAAAAGCAGCGGAGAATTTGAAAGCATGTTAGCCTTTATTTTTTATTTTTCAGGTCGTTTTCTTGCGTCTTTTATTAGAAAGGTAATTGAGAGCACAATGCCAATGAAGTAAACAAATGCTAGTGCTGGGTTCTCAAATTTTAGATTTTCAAAGTCGAATTCCTTAAACAAAGCTACACCTATAATGACTGCTGGAATTAACAAAACAATTGATAGTCCTTTTTTCTTTTCCATATTATGTATTATAAAAGTTTTCTTTTTAGCTAATCTTATATTTCTTTCTTAATTTCATTTCGTATTCTTTCAGTTTTACTAATAACTGCAGAATAACAGTTTAAATTAAAATCCCTTTTATTTTGTATCTTCCAAAGATAAGTTAATAGTATTTTTTCTTCTTTCTCCGAAACTTTAAGTGGCGTATTTATTCCGATTATAGTTTTATTCTTGTCTAAAATAAAATTATCAGCAATTATACAGTTAATTTTTTCGAAATAGTTTTTTTGAAATTGTGATTCATAATGCTCTTCTTCAAGCTTTCTTAAAATTGAGTAATCATATTCGTAAAGAGAAATAATTTCAGAGCGCAGCGAATCATCTTCAATTAATTCTAACCCTTTTGATTTTAAAGCGTCGTAACCTGATGTGTTTTGAATAGAAATAAAATCACGAGTTAGGTTGAAATAATGAATCATAACTGAGTCTGTAGATTCTAATTTGTTAGATAATATATTTCTAAAATAGACTATAGCCTTAATTCCAGTTTTATGACCTGATTCATTCGCTCGTAAGTCTTCTAAGTCTTTATTTAGGCCGTTATATATTTCTGTTAAAATTTTATTTTCAGCATTATTATCTCGTCTATTGTCATTCCAGTTATTCAACGCAAATGCTGAAATAACGGCAATGAAAAGTGTTAAGAATTCAAAACTATATTTTTTCCAATTTTTCATATTCATTTCTCCTGCTGCTTTTTATTGACAGTATCTTAAATTTAGTACTGACTTATAAACTATTAAAATAACGGTATTCAAAGTCTTGTGAGGCTTTATGTACTGTCATAGTATATTAATTTTACTCGCAAATATAAAAATATTTATTTGCGCTCGTGAATCTAAAAGTTGAATAATAATCCCTTCCTAAAGAACCGGTAGGCAAGGTAGCAAATAATTTTCTATGAACTATTTCTCACAGCCTGCCCCGATTCCATCGAGGAACATTTTTAAAATTAAAGTATTTGTTAGTAATGATTAATTTGCGGTAAATCCAAGTACAAGCGAGTTTTTAGACTATACATGAGGCCGTATTTTTTTATATTTTGTTGAACCATGTTTTTATTTTGCATTTTTAATTCTGTAACATTTGACTTATTAGTGAAACACTAAAAATACTCAAAAGAAACCAGCCTAAAAACCCTTCGAGTATGGTAATATATCTTGAAACTCCCTTTACAGGAATGGCTCCAAAACCAAGTGTAGAAAAAGCATTAACGCTTAGTGTTGTGGAATTGAGCGCACGAATAAATACTAGGCAAATCATATAAATTACAATTGAAAAGACAACAGTTAGACCTACAAATACTTTGCGCACAGGTTTAAGATCTATCCAACGACCTTGCAGCACTTCTGTTCGTCGGTAAATAAAGGTTAATATTTTATGTTTAATAATTGAAACCAGGTATAAGGGCTTACCCAGCAGAATAATAAAAGCAGGAATGTCAAGCTTGCTCTCTGCCATTTCTTTTTTATAAGCGGCAAAAGTTTTAAAATCCTCCTTGTAGTTCTCTGTATAAAAATCTTCCAATCGTTGCTCTGAGCGGAAATATTGCATTATTTTCCGATGCTGTTTAATCAGAAATGAACGGTTTATGCCATCCCAATCGCTATAAAAAAAGAAATATACAGCGGCGAAAATAAGAATGGTCCACATTGATATGATCAATGATTGTACCGGATTAGTCCCGTATTGTGAAAAATATTTTAGAAAGAGGTTAAAGCGCCAATTGAACCATTTATGAATATTTGGATTTTGTTGGTATAAATGGTGATACCTTCTGGTCTCCATATCTTTCATTTGTTTATAACAAGCGTTGGCAGATTCCATATCGCCCTGGGTTCTGTACATCGAAAAAAACTTTCGATAGGAGCTGTTCAGCTCATTAAAAAGGTCAACATCCGAAATTAGGGTATCTGTTTTATTGGTATAGGGTGCTTGTTCATAAGTCGTATAATATCCAAGTCCCACCGAATCTAATTGGCTCCAATTAAAAGAAGTATTGTTTTTGGGAAAATTTAAACTATTAATTCCAAGCGGTAGCTTAAACTTACATTTCTTAACTGTAAAGTTTTCTTTTATTGAACAATTATTAAAGTTCACAATACTGTTGGAAAAATCGATCCCTTGAATGCTAATAACATCATATTTCCCACCAATAAAAGATATGATTGGTATCACTTCAGTTGGCAATATTTTGCAATTGGACAAAATAAATGCATTTATCTTTTTTTCATTCTGACTAATCCTGAAAAGATACTGATAAGTTTGATTTTCTTTTTCAAATCCGTAACGTTGTCTAGTTTGTGCAATCTTATGGTCGGTATAGAGCGAACAATTCCTGAATGATAAAAGATTAATTTGTAATTCAAGGATGACAGTTCTCTGCAGTATAGAACAATACCAAAATTCTATTATTCCCAAATCAGAATGAAGAAAGTCCAGCCCTTGCTTAAAGGTGCAATTATAAAAAATAAGTTGGGCAGCTCCCTCACACCAATTAAAAGTGATATTATTCTGAAAAATTATATTTCTGACTTGACAGGTTTTGTTCTTCGGTAATTTGCAATTTTTAATTACAATTGTTGGAAATATAGTTTTTTCTCTTTTTTTATCCTTTTCTGAAGGCTTGATGTATCTGGGGTGCATAGGAGAATACAAAGAATCTTTACTTTCATCATAAAATATTTCGGTGTCTACTAACCGATATTCCTTGTCTTTGCATTTCTCCATTTCCTCAATCCATTCGCTTATGGATATTTTTCTTTTGTACTTATTCTGAGAAAACAAGTGAGAAGAAAAGAAAAGAGTACTTAACAGAATTATAAAGAGAATTTTTTTTGCCTTGGTAATTTTATTCATAGGTTTTATTTTATTGGCTTTAACGACCAATATAAAAAACAGTACGGATTTAATGACTTTTTCTTTATCGGTTCATTCATAGTAAATTAATTTTACTCGCAAATATAATAATATTTTAAAGCGCTCGTGAGCTAAAGGTTGAACGCTAATCCATGCCTGGATCGGTAGGCAAGGTAGCAATAATTTTTCCTTGTGAACTATTTCTCACAGCCTGCCCCGATTCACTCGGGGAACATTTTTGTAAATCAATTATGCTTGTGAGTAAAAATTAATTTGCGCTAAATCCAAGTAGACGTGACATTGCAGACTACTAATTACCCGTATTTTTTATATTTTATTGTATGCTGGACTTTATCAATATGTTTTTTCTAAAATTATAAATAGATGTATCGGTATTTTCACTAATAAGAGCACTTTATAAGTTAATTCACTTATATTAAAGAAATGAGTATCCCTAATATTGTAGCTATTCCAAAACTCAACAATGTCCCTACCAATACATACTCATTTTTCTTATTGTCTCTAAATCTTAATATTGATTTAGCTGCGATTATTAATCCGACTGCACTATATTGACCAACGAGTATCAGAGCTAAAACCAAGAATCTTTCCATCAAACCAATTAATTTACCAGCATTAGGTATATCCTTATTATCATCTTTAGAGCCTTCAATTGTAGGAATTGATATTTCTAAATAATTGAAAATGTTTTTAATGAGAATATTGGATGGTTTTGCACAAAAGATAAATCCAGCAGCAATTGCTATGTACTTAATAGGAATATCATATAAGAAATCCACACCACAATGATAATAATATGTGAAAGATATTATTATCATTAAAGTCAAATGAATTATTTGGTCTGTAAAAAAATAGAGACTTTCTTTTCTTCTAAATTTTAATTGAAAGTAACTTTTTAAAACATCCGTTGTGAAATGAAGTAAAGTCAATAAAATTGCACATTTTAAAAATCCATAATCAAATGATAGTAAATATGAAAACATAAAAATTACCATTGTATGCCAAAGATGATACCATGTAATAGCTTTGGTTTTTTTCTTAAAAGTCCAGCTATGAGGTTGAAAAATAAAATCGCCTAGTAAATTACATAAAATGTAACTGTTTTTAAATAGTAGCCGATTGCGAGCTCTAAACTCACAAAACTACTAATGCTGAGACGGGCTACAGACCTTGATATTATTGACATATGGCAATTATTTATAATGCGTTGTGACCACCAGTACTTTATTCATATTTTTTCAATTCCTTAACTAACTTGAATACAGTAGTTGAAGATTCTTCAGCACCTGGGTTAGCATGGTCTAATCTATTATAAATTTTTTCGGCACGTTTAATAGCAATATCACACCTTGAGAATTTCTCTCCATCTCTATCTACATATACAATCTCATCAAGTAAATTAAAAAAATCCTGCTCTATCTTTTTTGAGCCTTCATAATCATAATGTATACCCAATTTATGAATGTAAGAATTGATTTTATCACCGTAAACGCTTCTTTGAATTGCACCTCCTTGATGGTCTTCAAAATGTAAAATTAACCAGTATTCAAACGCTTGATTAGAATATGCGATTCTAAACTTTAACTTCTTAGCGAGCAAAATTGCATTATTAAAATTTTCAAGTTGTTTTGGATTGTCTGGCTTAGGGTCTGCATCAAAGACACACCAAATTTGGTCATAATCATTTTACTCTGATAGCTTCTTAGCTCTTTCCACTAGTGATAGTGTATTACGCCCCTCGCCAAAAGAATCTATTGTTAATGTTGAAAGTCTGAACTTATTAAAATATGACGGTTCCGTATTTCGCCCTTCACAATAAATAAGAATTGTTGGTTTTTCTTCTAATTCAGGAGCTTTACGTTCAAGAATTACCTCACCTCTTCTGCGTGCTTTTATTTCAGCTAATCTGAGCTTTTGTTCTTCAGCTTTCTGTTTTTGGATTAGCTTTTTGTTTTGCATTTTCATACTTCCGTAGGCTTATTGAATAATGTTATCAAAATCACCTAAAAATGGAACTGCTCCATACTTTCCCCTAATATAATTGTTTTCAAATGCTTCATTTTTTCTAACTTCATCAGTTTTAAAATCAGCTAAAGAATATAATTTAGAAGCACCAAGTGTATCTTTTTTAGCAAACCAAATTTGGTCTCTACGGAATAATCCTGAACTTAATAAATTAGTATCATGAGAATTAAAAACTAACTGAGCGTTATTAGGGTTTAATTTTTTCGAATTAAAAATTGAAATAATCTTGCAAACTAAGTTAGGATGAATCTTTGAGTCTAATTCATCAACAAACAATACTCCTCCAATATCAATAATTTTAATAATTTGACCGATAAGAGCAAAATACTTTCTTGTACCTGATGATTCATCTTCAAGTAATGAAAACTCAACATCCTTCAAGTATTTTCCTTCTTCGTCGAATTGTTTGTGGTACATAATGACATCAGAAAATTTTTCTTGATTCTCATCCTTCATTGTTTTTTTTATGTATGAATTTAGACCTTTAATTGCATCTTTAAGTTCCTTTGGAACATCATCCATACTGTCAATATTCAGGTTTTCAAACGTATGCTTTTTTAATTTAAAATCATCAATACCAATATCCGCATTTTGCAAAAAAGTTAAGATGCGCTTTTTTTGTTTGCTATCTTTTGAAAGTAGCATTGTGTCATTTAGGTATCCTTCTTCTTTAAGCCCTGAGATAACCTTTAGTTCTTTAAACGAATATAAAATAGTTTCTGCTAATAAATCATTAAACTGAGCAAGCACAGAAATTAGTAAGGCATTATCTCTAACTAATTTTTCCTTAACTAATGTATCAAGTTTTGTAAACTTCTTTGTGTTATGAATGATTTCTTGATAATCTCTGTAGAAAAGCTCATTTTCCTTTGTTTTGGTTTTATGATAAAGCCACTCAGCCACAACTTTATCTTTATCTACTTCAAAACCGTATCTATATAAATTATTTTCCAGAAAGAAAACAATCTCAAACTCACTGCCTTGCTCAATTGATTCAGCATTAAGACGAAAAGGCTCAATTGCAATTGGGTCACCTTTTTGAGTATCTTTTGAAGACATTAAGACAAAATGTCTCATGAAAATTAATGCTTCAATAAACTTACTTTTCCCTCCAGCATTAGCACCATAAATTACAGCACTTTTAAGAATTCGATAGTTGAACTTTTCGTTCAAAATAATATTTTCGACTTCTCTAGTATCTTTATCGTAGTTAGAAGCCAATAGGCTTAAGGTTGATTTTTCCTTAAAAGACCTATAATTAGCAACCGAAAATTGTAAAATCATAATATATGCATTTATTGCAATGTTTCTGCAAAAATACGCAATTAATTTAATAAATGATGTTGATATTTTGTTTTTATTGCGAGAACTATGCGTCTCTTAGTATTGGTGCTAACTTACTAATAGAATCACCTTATTACTTCTATCCAACCAAAAAAATGCATAAAAGTTGTTTTATCCATTCAAAATTTAAGCATGATTTTTATTTTTGAACCTTTTAAAACCCTTTACTAAAGTTTGACATTTTAAAACTAAACATAATACTTTACAATAACAACCGTTAGGGCCTTTATATAATCGGTAAGCCATTAGCTCCCCGCTGCCCCGCTGCGCTGCCGTACGAGCTTGCGAGCTCAACGAAGTTAATATCCATGTTAAATATTTTAGGTTGGTGTAATATTTATTGCATGGATATTTCATATTATTATATAATGTTTATGTTGTGGTGTATTGTTTACAACATTTAGCTAAACGACAGTGCGGATTTAACAACTTGTAAGTATCCTTTTTGGCGGTTAGCAAATTTATTTATTTGTCGAACACAATTTACATAATTTAATTTCGGTGAGTAAATTAAATTGCGGTAAATTAAAGTACGAGCGAAGTTTCAAGCTAAACATTACCCGTATTTTTTTTAGCTTTTGTTAGGCTCAGTAATTCCTAGTTTTATTTCTTCAATTACTAATTCCTGTGATTTAATTATTTTTATATCTGAGTTATATTTAAATAATCTATCTTCTCCATTCTCAGGTCTAGTTTGAATAATGATTCTTAAAAAATACCCCTTCTTTTTTGTAGCTTTTTCAAGTTTTTCAATGCAATCGGAAATAGTTTCAATAGAAGATTGAATTTTTACAGGAACAGGTTTATCCCGGTAATTTTCCATAAGGAAACCATCAATTCCTGAGTTTCTTTGAACAGGGACAGCATCAATACTTTTTAAAATATTTAATTCTTTTTCGTTTTTTTGTATGTAGTCTGATTTTCCATTCTTTAAAAGTGCTGATTCAGAGATTATCATTTCATCAATTCGCTTAACTGCAAGATGCACAGCGTCAATCGAAACGTCAATCCCTATGAAATTTCTACCAAGATGTTTAGCTGATACACATGTTGTCCCGCTACCACAAAATGGGTCAAGAACTAAATCTCCTTCATCCGAGCAAATTTTTAATATTTGATTTATTAATAGAACAGGTTTTTGAGTAGGATAACCAACTCTTTCTTTTGCTTTAGGATTTAAATAAGGAATTTCCCACAAATCAGATAATGGAACTCCCTTTTTCGCTTTACCTAAAACAACTTCTCCATCCTTATCTCTTTTATATATTGATTTTCCTGAAGTTGTTCTCACTCTGTCTTGAAGAATTTGGTCAACGTTTGTAGTTGCTGAATAATCTGTAAGTATTTTGTTAAATTTAAATTCTTCTGTTTTAGAATAAAAGTATATGTTTTGGTGTGAATTTAAAAGACCTTTTTTCGAATTTGACCATCTTTTATATGACCAAATAATTTCACTTTGAAATTGTTTTTCACCAAAAACTTTATCCAAAACTAATCTTAAGTGGTGTGATGCTGCTTTATCACAATGCAAAAAAACGCTACCTGAGTTTTTTAATATTCGTTTGCATTCTTTCAAACAGGCTTCAATAAGATTTAAATAATCATTTAAAGAATTCCAACTGTCGCTAAATTCATACTTTTTATCTTCACCTCTGGTTACAAGAGAATGAGATTTTTGAGTAAAAAATGGAGGGTCAAAATAAACCAAATCAACAGAAAAGCTCTCCTGCTCTTTTAATCTTTCTACACAATTTCCGTGATATATTTTATTAATTTCCATGTTATGCGTCTCTATCGTCTGCAATTTTTGTTAGTATTTCCTTTAAATCAAATCCTGTATAGGCTGTTAGAAAATCCCAAGCTTCATCTCCACCATAATATTCCCCGCCAACTCCTGCGTAAATAGTTTTTAAGGTTTCTTGAATTCTCTTGGCTTGTTCTCTTTGTGGATAATAGAACATAACTCTTATTGGTTTATAGCCATGACTTTTAATTGCCTTTACTCTGGTATGCTCTTTAGTTATATGGTCGCCATCTGTTGTTGCATCTCTCCATTTTATTTCAATTGCATTGCCTTCGTCAAGAAAATCTATTTCAAAAGTTTTAGGTCTTGCTCCTTGATTATTTTCAACAAGAGTTTTACCGCCATTCAAATTTTTAAATTGAAGACACAATGAAGCTGCTTCTTCAAGGAAAGACCCCGCATATTTGTATAAGAATCGTCCTGTATTTTGGTATTCATCAATCAGACGACCTTCTTCAGTTGGAATTCCTAAAACTCTATAAATCAAATAATGTGAGTTGTCATCCAAAAGCATCTCTTCTTTTCTGGCTTCTATTTTTTCTCCAAGATTTTGTGCATATAATTCTGCTAACTCTTCAATTTTTAATGTAAGTAAAGGAAGTGGGGCACCTGCTTCTATCGCTTGTCGAATTTCATTATTGCCATATTCTTGGGCTTCCTCCATCATTATATTCTTTGCTTTATTTTTTGTCTCAATGCCAATTAACTTGCAGTAATCAACAAGTTGTTTTTTATTTAAGCTTTCAATTTTTCTCATTAATTAAGTTTAAAGTTTTTTGTAAAAATACTATTAATATTATAATCTAATCTAGGAATATTGTGCGTTCTATTATTGAGCCTAACTTACTAATAGAATCACCTTATTACTTCTATCCAACCAAAAAAATGCATAAAAGTTGTTCTATCCATTCAAATTTTAAGCATGATTTTTATTTTTGAACCTTTTAAAATCCTTTGCTAAAGTTTGACATTTTAAAACTAAACATAATACTTTACAATAACAACCGTTAGGGCCTTTATATAATCGGTAAGCC
>JAEINW010000358.1 GCA_016342715.1 Salinivirgaceae bacterium
CATAGGGCGGTAAGTGCTTAATTTGAACGATATAATATTTAATAAACGTCTTGGTATCTTGATAAGTAAGAGCTTCGAAATGCCCTACGTTTCTTATTGCCACCGTTAGCACCAATATCTTATAATGAAATCAGTTGGAAATAATAATTTAAAATAAAAAACGAATATTTATGAAAACTATTAAATTGCTCACTATTGTAGTTATCATGTTGACAGTTACAAGTTGTTTCAATAAAAATCAAGACTCAATTGATAACAAATTAGCCAAACAGATTCCTATTGAAGACTTTTTTAAGAAGCCACAACAATCAGGTTACCAGCTTTCATCTGATGGAAAATCTTACATCTACAGAGCTCCTGTTAATGGAATCAGTAACATCTTTATACAAGAAATAGGAAAGCCTGAGCCTCGTCAGTTGACCAATTCAACCGATAGGGATATTAATAATTTTTATTGGGGTACAAATAATTATGTTTTGTATAAACAAGATAATGAAGGAGATGAGAATTATAAACTCTATCGTTTGGATATTCAAACAAAAGAAATTACATGTCTGACAGATTTCGAAAATTCAAATACTACTATTATTGACTTCTATTCAAAAAATCCTAATGAAATTATTATTGGATTAAATAAACGCGATCCTGAGTGTTCTGATGTATATCAATTAAATATTCTTAGCGGTGAACTAAGAATGGTAGAACAAAATCCTGGCGATGTAAGAGATTGGATGGTAGATAATAATGGCGTTGTGCGCATTGCTTATGCAGTGGACATATTATATAGAAAAGATGAAAAGAGCGAATTCAAAAAGCTTATTGATAATGAGGGAGAAGATGATACATTTACTATTCATTACTTTACTCCAGACAACAAAAATGTATATGCTTATTCAAGTATTGGCAGAGATAAAATAGCGATTGTAGAATACGATCTTGATGCTAATAAGGAAGTTAATGTATTGTTTGAAGATTCAGTTTATGATGCATTTGGAGATGATGAACGGGATTATTTTGAGTACTCAAAAAGTAAACAGAAATTAATTTATGCTGTATATACTGCCAAAAAGAGAACACTTTATTTTTTTGATGCTGAAATGAAAAATATATATAATAAGCTTAAAGAAAAAGTTGGCAATTATGAAATTAATTTTAAGTCTATCTCAGATGATTTCAAAACTTTTATTTTTTATACAAGCAGTGATAAATTAGAAGGTACAACTTATTTTTATGATTATGCAAATGATAATTTAAAATTATTAAGTAAAGCAACTCCTTGGTTAGATGAAAACGAGATGGCAGAAATGAAACCAATTCAATATAAATCAAAAGATGGCTTAACAATTCATGGATATTTGACAATTCCCAAAGGAATGGAAGCTAAAGACTTACCTGTGATTGTCAATCCACATCCAGGTCCGCAATGGCGAAATTCATGGGGCTTTAATGAATTCGTACAATTTTATGCAAACAGAGGATATGCAGTACTAAATGTTAATTTTAGAGGTTCTGAAGGTTATGGAAAGAATTTTTTACGTGCAGGTTTTAAACAATGGGGTCTTAAAATGCAGGATGATATTACCGATGGAGTTAATTGGTTGATTGAGCAAGGTATTGCAGATAAAGACAGAATTGCAATTTATGGTTTAAGTTTTGGCGGTTCTGCTGCTTTGGCCGGTATAACCTTTACTCCTGACTTGTATGCTTGTGGAATTGATTTTTGGGGTACATCAAATTATTTCACATGGTATAATGGATTTCCGCCTAGATGGAAGCCATACATGTCAGAAATTCATAGACGCTGGATGGACCCTTCTGTTGATAGTCTTCAAATGTATCAAACATCTCCTGTATTTCACGTAAAAAATATAAAAGCTCCTGTTTTTATTGCTCAATCGGCAAATGATAGTAGAGTTAGATTGGAACAATCGGAGGAGATGGTTGAAGAACTGAAAATCAACAATAAGAAATATGAATATTTTTTAATAGAAGGCGAAGGTCATGCACTTACAAACGAGAAAAAATTAATTGAGCTCATGGAAAAGGTTGAGTCGTTTTTAGCAAAAAATATGCAAAATCCCAGTGCAAAAATCCTAAAGGAAAACTGATTTGATATCTAATCGCTAATTATGTCCTTTAGTTGTTTGTCATATAATGATAAATTTAAGGTTTAATCCAGAGATTCAATTATTAATCAAATATTTAAAAAATAAAGGTGCTAACAAAGTATAAAAATAATAGCCGAAATAGTAGTAAAAATGAGCATTGTAGCCCACCAAATCCCACGGTAACTTTGGAAAAAAGCGTTGCAATATTGCAACACAATCAACATATTACCCTGACGGAT
>JAEINW010000023.1 GCA_016342715.1 Salinivirgaceae bacterium
CCCAACGTTACCATTGACGCATGTGCCGGTAGGCTACTCATGATGGAACATGAGATTAAATCAATTCAATAATAAAAAAAAGAACGTTTAATAGTTATTTGGACAGCCTCGTGTCGCACCTATGCTCACACACAACGAGATGGCAATGAATAGTGCGAAATTAACTGATTGAAAGCTGTCGTTTTATTCATAACCAAGTATTTGTTTTTTTTTGTTGCAATATATCTATATTTTTCAGTAAAGTCAAGACGAATGTCATAGCGGAGTCTACAAATACGGAAACTATAGTAAAAAGCACATTGACCGTATTATTTTTGAAGCCGTAGCGTTTGTTTTTACTTGTTAATCAACATTTCTAAATAAAAAGCTAAAAATGTTATTAAAATAATTGTAACTATTCAGGTACATTTTTTTAGAAATGCCGTTTGCAGATAAACTCTGCTTTTTTATCAACTCATTTTCCTTGTAGTGAACTTTAAATATTTATTTATTTTCCATTCATGCGATTGTTATGAGGCTATAATTCTCAAACTCATTTTTTTGCGTAAAATTTGTTGATAACCTGATTGTACATGTTGGCAAACTAGGGTCTATCAGCAAGGTATTTTAATTCCTATCTCTTTCCTTTGTAAAAAGAAATCATGGTTAATAGAAAGGATATAGAAAAAAAGAGCAAGAAAGAGTTGGTTGATTTCACCTGTGAACTCTTTACTATGGTTGAAGCCTTAACTAAAACGGTTCAATCTACATATTCCGTTGAAAACGGTCATGCATTCCGGAAATTAGCGGACACTTTTCTCTAAATTTTTTTCACTGTAAATCTAAAACATTTTAATCGTTATTCTTTAAATTTTTCCTCATAGATTCTCCCTGCAATTCAATGCGATGTGAACCATTAGTTAATCGATCTAAAATAGCATCGGCAATGGTGGGTTCTGCAAAACAATCATACCATGTTTTTACTGGCAATTGTGATGTTACAATTGTTGAGCTTTTTCCATGTCTATCGTCAATAATATCCAATAGCATTGTGCATTGTTTGTTGTCAAGTTTTTTCAACCCAAAATCATCAATTACTAATAATTTAGCTCTTGATATACTATCAGTTAACTTGAAATATGTTCCATCAGCTTTTGCGTACACAAGTTTATCAAACAGTTTATTTGCAGTTACATACATTACCTTAAATTCGTTTACGCAAGCCTGAAATCCAATAGCACAGGCAATAAATGATTTACCGACTCCGGTTGGCCCGGTAATCAGTAAATCTCTTGACTTTTTTATCCAATCGCAATTTTGTAATCTGAGGATATTGTTTTTATCTAAACCTAGATGATGTTGATAATTCAATTGTTCAAAACTTGCTTGTTGTTTAAAACTTGCTTGTTTAACTAATCGACTGAGCCTCTTATTGTACTTATCATCAAACTCAGCATCAATAAGATGTGCAATTAGTTCGTCTGCTGTAAAATTAGCTTGTTGTGCATTTTCGGTTATTTCACGATATGCTTTTTCAAATCCGCTAAAGCGCATTGTCCTGTTTTAGCCCCTTAAATAGTTTGACTAAAATATAGATTAAAATCTATACTTTTATGATTATGAAAAAAAGAACATTTACAAAAGAAGAGAAGCTAAAAATTATGTGTATATATGATTTAGAACTGTAGTATCAAGCCTGCGGTATGCAGATAATTGGACACAAGAACGGCGAAGTCCTCACGTAAGTAATCAAAAAATATTTACATGTTTTGTATTGAATCTTGATACCTGTCTGCTGACAAGGCAGGCTTTGTACTTAATACTATAAGACAGATTTCAAAAAAGATTAATACCAGATATCTGTATCGAATTTTATTTTGAACTCAGGTTATTAATATCGGCTATCATTACACCTCCTGATATGATTAGCCAAATAATGGTTTGCATACCATTATTCCTTCTGTACGAAATTAGTATTAAAATTAGTGATAGAATTTTTAGAAAAACGTATTCATAATAGTTTTTGAATTCAATTGTATCTATTATTTACTGAAAACCTTTTTCTCATTAATATTTCGTCTTGACAAAGTTCAATAATATAAAAGCCATCATTCAAATTTGAAATATTTATTGCGCCATTATTTGAAAGGTTTCCACCTAACATTACAAGCCCCGATAGATTGTATATTTTATAGTGAATATTACCAATACTATTCGTATAAGTGTCTATATTTATTATATCGCTGGCAGGATTCGGATAAATATAAAATGAATTATTTAAAACAGATTTATTCAATATAGCACTCGTTGGACAGGACTCTTTTTCGATACCATATGAAGAAAAAACAGAATCAATGTTTTCGCGATTTATAGGTGCTATATTTGATATTAAAGTTTTATCAGGACTTATAAGCATTAACTGAGGCCAATAGCCTATTTGCCATTCTTCATAAACCAATTGACCTCCTCCCATGCCGCTAATTGCAGGATAAATACCACCAAATTCCTCTTCAAAGTCTAATACTTCATCATTATAATTGAAATAATTAATAGCTAAAAATACCAAGTCGCTCTTATTGCAACCATAATCGGTGTACACATTATTAAATGTTGGAACAAGAGTTAAGCATTGATAACAACTAAGACCAAAAAAATCTATACAAACATATTTGTTATTATCAAGATATGAGAATAAGTTATGCGTGTTGCCATGCACGTCGATTACAGTAAAGTCTGATACTGTATCATTTATAATATACTGAGCATTGAGATTAAAAACCACACCCCCCAACAATAAAAATGAGAAAACTATTGCTTTAATATTTTTCATGGTAAAATAATTACAGTTCCCGATTTAAATAAAGTATTTTTTGAAATAATTCTATAATAATAAGTTCCACTTTTTAATTGATTTGTATTCATATTAATGTATGAATCCGTAGCCTTGAACGGAGTTGTTGTTATTAGTTGTCCAACACCATTATACAGTTCAATACTCCCTGATTGCTGCATATTTAACTCTTTATTTATAGTAAAATAGTTTGTAGCAGGATTTGGATAGGGTAATGAAAACTGTTTTTGCATATTATTTTCGGCAATTGAAGTTGGATTACATGAATCCATTATAAACTTAACCACAACCATTGCTGAATCTGATGGATTTTCATTATTAAAAAAAGTATATGCTACAAGAATGCATCCCAAGTTTCCATTTGGTTTATAATGCCCCGAGAAAATGTCAGTAGTTCCATTTGCAGGGATGTTAACCGGAACAATAGATTCAAAAGTATATGGTGGAAAACAACTACTCCAGCAAAAGTAGTTTTGTGTTTCTGAAATTAATTGAATATGTCTTTTACGACATTGTACATCCAGACTACTCGATGAGGTGTTTTTTATATCAATCTCCACAAGAGCTTCGTAGGCGTAGTAATAGGTAGTATCGCCTTGAAAAATGTAGGTATGCAAGGTATCTGCTTTAACATTGCCAAAAACCTCAATGGTATCAACATTTATTAAGCTGTTTTCATGATATAATTCGATGTTTTGAGCTTTAGCCTGTAATGCTAAAAATACTATTGTGAAAAAAATAAAAAAGTACTTCTTCATTGTTTATATTTTTTGAGGTTCGCAATTTTTATTAAAATTAATGCTTTTTGATAGTTTAATTGAAATGGCAAATTTATTTGAAAGTTGAGTACCATTCATGTATTTATAAAGGGGTATATCGGCATATACTGAGATACCAAAACTTTCTGTAGGCATTACGTTTACTTGAGGAATAAAAAATACAACTTGTCCACCGCTTGATTCAACATTTTGCTGATTTTCACGCATTGATTTTTCTCTATACTCATATCGCAACTGCGATAATAAATTTAGTTTCTTATTAATAGAAAATGAGCCATACGCTGAAATAATATATAGATTACCATATTTGTAATCAAAATTATCTGATTGAATTCTGTTTGCAAATTCAGCAAAAGCCCTAAATGAGACACTATGTTTATTTATACCTTTAAACACAAATACATTTACATTGTATTTAAGACTACCTGACGATGGTTGTAATGAAATTGGTAGTTTTACATCATCAACAACTTGGTCGAATACGCCTACAGGTAATTTTACGCCTATGCCTGGTATGATGTCAAATTTTTTAAGTACTCTTTTAACGACTGCGTATTTCATACTTAATTCGGCATCGCCTAAGCCATAACCTTTCATGGACGACCAACCTTCAATATTGTATATTTTTGCCTTGTTTATAAAATAACCGATGTCAGCACGAACGCTTAACCTATTTGTAATGCCATAAGCCATATCAAAACCAACGAAATTATAATAAGACTTATCGGGTGAAATGTCCGTTTTATCGGAACTTGAATAATACTGGTCGGAATAACTGTATTTGTAGCTTGAACCTATAAGTAATGTTTTGAAGGGTAGACCTGAAACATTTCCAAATCCACTTACTGGATTACCGGCACCGCAACACTGAGCATTTGCCTTAGAGATTATAAAAAATGTAAAAGACAATATGACTAATATATATAGCTTAATTTTATTCACGTGTATAAACTTTAATTAATATTCTGAATTAATGCAAGTTACAGCTTTCAGCTTTAGTTTTCGTGAGCTTTGTTGCCTCACTCTCACATTATTTTTTATTAGTGTTCGGCGAACCCTCATCAGGAAAAACACATTACAGCTTGTTTTTTTATTAATATCCTTTTGTTTTTGCACCTCATTTATTAAACTTGCTTAAGGATGAGGGTTTCATCTGTGTATTGCTAATTTTTAATGGTCAGATGGAACTTACCATTCGCAAATAATCATAGTCATGTGTGAGATAATGATTATTTGCCCATGGATGTTTCATTATTTAAACGGTAAAATTCTGATTTTAATTTGTTTTGAATCGCTCTTGGTGCTATTCGCCACAGTGCAGGTTATTGTATTAATGCCTGTACAACAAGTACCTGCCATATATTCAACCTGACTACCTGAGCCATTAAGTTCACCGTGGTCGGCTTCCCAATTGTATATCAATTCATCGCCCGAAGCTGTCACAGTTATTTTTGTAGGAACCCAAACATTAAGTACTGTATCATCCGCTATTAAACTTTCAATTGTAACATTACCAGTACCATCTGATTTTGATTCATCTTTTGTACATGAGGAACTCAAAATAGCTACTAACAATATTAGGCTGTATAAAATCTTTGTCATCATAAATATATTTCTTAATAAAAAGACACCTTATTTTATTATTCTGATATTACTTTTTCAATTTGTTCATAAATCAAATCCTCATCACCGTTTACATACAAAGTTTTTTGCCATACAATTTCCCCTTTACCATTTAAAAGAAAAGTGTGTGGAGTAAGAGCTACATTCATGGCTCTTTTTAATTCGGAATTTGGGTCGAGTAAGACCTCAAAGCCCCAACCATGGCTATTCGCAAAAGGGGCTACACGACTTGAGCTACGAGTATTGTCAATAGCTACTGCATATAAAACCACACCTGTTTCATCTACCCAATCTTCATAAACTTCTGCCACAGCATCTAAATACTCACACGGACTTTTACAACAAGTTTTCCAAAAACATATTAGAATAGGCTTATTCCCATTCGTAATTTCAGAAATATTTATTGACTGACCCTTAATGTTTTTCAGGCTAACCGAAGGTAATGTACTATCTGTATTTTGAGCAAAGCTTAGTTTTTGAACACACAAAATTAATATACACAGAAACACGATTTTATTTAATTGAGTCATCATTTATAATTGTTTTTGTTAGTTCTGGTGTTGAAAGATATCCAGTATGGCGAAAAAACTCTTTGCCATTTTTATCTAGTAATACTTGGGTAGGAATTGCTGCAATGCCATAGTATTTCATGAGAGTTTGACTTTCGGGTAATAAAATATTTAGGAATACTACATTTACCATATTGGGATATTTCTCTCGAACTTCATCCATTACCGTTTCCATTTTTCTGCAAGCTGTACAACCTTTTGCTCCAAATTCAAGAAAAGTGACTTCATAATTGAAGTCATTCATTGAATAATTAAAAAGAGAATCAATTAATGCATCTCCTGATTTTATAATTTCGGGAGATGCATTTTTTGCAATTGATTCTGATAGATATTGTGTTAGCTTATCCTTTGTTGCAAAACCAATAATTATCAGCAAGAACAAACATACAAAGACGAACCAAGACAGAATTTTTTTAAGCATGCTTTACGGTTTTATTTTTTGAAACAATCCCAAAAGTTTGGTTTGATAAATTTCTAAAATTTGAGATTCATGTTCGCCTATGGGTTTTACAGGAATCAGGTCGATAACTTGTTCTGATGGAAGCTCTGATTTGTACATTAAATTTAAAGCTGCCTGTAAAGTTCGATGAACAGTGTCAATACTTTCTTCGGAGCTCAGTCCCATTTCTACACCCAGTTTTTCCATTTCTTTCCATTGAAACCAAAAATAGGTGGGTAGCATTGCAGAGATCATTGCATAAGCTTCCAATTTGGGTTCTTCAACTTCAAAGGTTGTTCCTAAAGTTGTTAGCAGTTCTAATAACGATTGTTTTTTGGTTAAAGAAAATTCAGGAGCAAACGAAAGAGGGTTGTAACCTTCATTGATGTATGAAGTGGCATTGGGAATCATTCGAGCAATGTTTTTTATTATCAATTTGGAAGCAATTTTTTCAATGGTGATTTTTGGGGCTAATGAAACCACCTGTGTGTGTGTTGAAACCGATGCTTTAATTTGTTCTAATGTTTCCATAATAACAGGTGGATGCAAGGCTATAAAAACAATATCTTGCTTTGCCACTTCTTCGCACGATTTAGTCGATTGAATTTTTGGGAACTGTTTTTTTAGTACATTTAGAACTTCCGAGTTTGTATCGCAAACCAGAACTGATGACAATTCAATTTGTTTATTTACTAATGCTTGCAGAAAAATTTTAGTTATTCTTCCGCCACCAATAAAACCTAAAGTTTTTGTTTCCATGATATTTGTTTATGATTAATAAATGATTTTGGTATTTCTCAATGTCGAAGATATATGTTTTTTGATGTAAAATTTATAATCCATATTTAACTGACCTTATTTTCGGTATTATCTTTTGTTTTTTCGAGTAATACAAATGACTTATTTACAAAATATACGATTGAAACGAAACTTAATCCAATAATTGCAACATCAAAAATGGTATAGGCAACACCAACTATATGTGTTATACTATTAAATTTAATTAGCATGAACAAACCACTAACAACTGTTATTGCCATAAAAAATATTGATATTTTGAATGCAGCGCTTCCTTTTAAATTCCTCTTTTTTAAATCTGCAAGAACAAAGCCGCCAAATAGTATAGCTAACATGCTCATTATAAAATGGTTTTTATCGAACCACATCCGTTCGGGTAAAATGTATGAGTTGAGTTCGGGTTTTAAATATACGAGTACAAAAGCAATTGTCAATACGATGTAAACAAGAAGCAACTGCGCCGATTTTATATTGAAATAATTCTGTTTTGAATTTTGCATAAAATACATCAGATTTTGTGGAATGGCATTCTGTGCATGATTTTGAGCCAATTGCGCCTTTTGCCGGCATGATGTCGTGGCTATATTTATGAACGTTGCCATAAGGTGAAGCTTCCCAATTTTCCATAGTGATTTCGTAAAAATCGGTAGCAGATTTATATATCCGGTTGTTCATCACCCAAACCACCTGTTTGCCTTTCATCGGATAATCAATTTTATTCAACATATTGGTGGTGGCAGCAATTAGTGCATCAATTTCTTCGGGGCGATTAATTTCAATTACTTTGTCGTTATTATCATCGGTTATTTTTGCAAGTTCAGGATATTGTGTATGGTCTTTTTTAAACGCCATCCACATTTTATACACATCACCCATCTTGGGTTGCATCAAACCTTTTTCGCCTTCTGTTAAAATTCCTGCCCACGAGGTATGTACACGGTTCACTGGATAAATTTTTCCTTTGTATTTTGCCAATTCCGGTTTAAAAGCAAAAGTTGGTTTATTATCATAGCCCATCATTTCAAGGTCTCCATAATGATTCCAGTATTTCATATTGGGACCATAAAATGTCCATAAATGCTTGCCTTTTGTTGGGATTTTGGTTCCAGGGTTAAATACATCGCTTGCCACGTAATGCGCCGATTTTACATGTCGTTCAGGAATGTGGCAAGTTTGACAAGCAATTTTATCGAGATGCAAATCGGGCAGCCAATTGTGTTTTGCCAGTGGAGCGCCAAATAAGCCGTTATAGTGGCAGTCGGTACAAGTGCGCATGGTGTTATTTAGGTCGTTTCGTACCATACCACCGGGGTCATCACCCTTGGCAAACTGGTGCATTTCTTTTTTGTTAATCCGCTCATCACCAGCCATAGTTCCCGCCTGATGACAGTCAACACATTTTAAACCGGCATTTAAATGCACATCTTTTTTCGAATTAAAATCGGCTCCTCGTTTTTTGTAGCCCGGCTTGGCGTGGCACGAAAGACATGCTTTATTTTGCGGTTCGCCTGTAATCATGAGCTCCAGAGTTCCATCAGCATTAAACATATCGACATTATAACTTACTTCAACCGTTTTGTTTTCAGCAACAGAACCTTTTACAGTTCCCAAACCCGAACCAGCCAAGGCAGCATATTTGTAATTGTATTTCTGTATTTGATTAATTCGTTTTTTATTGTTGTATTGAGGAAGATGGCAAATAAAACAATCGGCTTCAATTACACCGCTCGCCTTCCATTTTGCTTTGTAATAATCGCCATCAAGTTTGTTTTTTGCCCCATCGGTGAAACCAAATTTTGTGTCTGACATCACCTCATCGTAGCGTAAGCCATTTCGGTCGTATTCAAGAGAACCTCCACCAGGATGACAAACCCCACATTTATTTACAAAGGTGTATGAAGTAAGGTCAATAAGTTTTTCATTTGTATTTTCTTTTGTAGAAAGATATGAATATAATGGTGCCGGGGAACACCAATTTCCGCCGTAGTTTCCCGGATGTGAAACCCATTTTGCTTTATTTGTTAGCGAAATGTCTGCTTGCTCATCCTTTCCTTGTTGAAAATGGTAGCCCATGGTTATTGTTTCATAATTGTGGCATTTTCCACAGGTTTGTTTGGGTGAATAGGGTTTGTCTACATTTTTCCCGGCAGCCGGATTAATGGTGTCGCCATCTTCGGTTAACAGGTAATATGGCGGGCATGCTCCAGTTGTCGAAACTTCTTTTTGAATATCAGAAAATTTTTTAGGTGCATCGTTCCTTGTTAAAACTAATGTGATGACCGAAAAGGCGCTTATAATAATTAAAAGGATTAGAGTGATGAATTTTGTTCTCATAATTGTAGGTTTGTATTTTAATAAGCGTTTATTATCATTAGTATTGCTGCAATAATGGAAGTTAGGGCAAATACAATTTTCAGTTTCTTGGGTTTGAATTTTAGTGTGAGTTTAGCTCCGATAATTCCGCCAATTAACCCTGCAAGGGCAAGAGGAAGAGCTAAACGGTAATCGAAATGGCCAGAGCTCAGATGACCCAAGAAGCCTGCCGTTGCAGTAACCAAAACCAGAGTAGTTGAAGTCCCCACGGCAATATGCATAGGCACACGAATTGCCAAAATCATCAATGGAACAAGGAATGATCCACCAGAAATACCAACCATACCCGAAACAAAACCAGTAAGTAAAACAATTGGAACTACAATCAAAAGGTTAATAGAGTAAGATTCATTTCCGGAGTTTAGTGTGAATGAAAACCTTCCTTCGGTATTCACTTGCTTGTTAACTGGTTTTAGCATCATTACGGATGCAATTGTAATAAAAATCGCAAAGATTATTTTCAGTAATTTATCCTGAAAAATATCAGAAAACAAACCACCTAAAAAAGCAGAAACCAGTGTCATGCTTCCAATAAGAAACACTAGTTTCCAATCTGTAATTTTTTGTTTGCCAAATAAAATAGTAGCAGCAAGTGACGAAACAATCAAGATAAACTGCCCGGTAGTTGCTGCTTCATGCATCCCAATTCCCGAGAGGACCAATGCCAAAACATAAAAATTTCCACCGCCTCGCCCAGTCATTGTCATAACAGAAGCAATAGCAAAAATAATTAGAGCTAAAATCCAAACACTCATGAATTTATTTTTTTGAAGATTTTTCCGGGCAAAACAGCATCGATAAATGAAGCATATCCACCGGGCAGAATTCTGACATGCTCATATCCTTTGCTTTTTAGATAGGCAAAAATTACAGTACATCGCACACCCGAAGAACAAAAAATTCCAATAAATTTATCTTTTGGAATTTCATCCAATCTCACAGGAACCTCGTTTGTTGGAATTTCCAATACTTGACAATGGTGTTCCATTTTCAATTTAATTGTATCTATTTCTTCTGGCGCTCTCACGTCGAGTAAAATGGCACCTTCTTTACGAAAAAATTCTTCGGTTTCAATTTTATGTTGTCCTGTTCCAAAATATTGGAAATCCATTTGACTGATTACTTTTTCTAAGTCATTCATGTTAATTCTATTTTATTGTTTTGCCAAATAAGCAAATTACTTTATAAAAATTTTTAGCTCTTATTCAAAATTCTATTGGCACAACTCATAAAGTCCAAAACACAAGGAATATTTAAAGTATAAAACACATTGTTTTTATGTTTTTCCCCAACAATAATTTTATGTCGTTTTAGGATATCTAAGTGTTTTGAAACTGTGGAAATATCAACGCCAATCATTTCAGTTAGCTCTTTTACTGATAGTTTTTTGTCATGAATAGCATGAACAATAAATAAACGTGTGGGATGTGCCAAAGATTTAAAAATCTCTGCTTCCGATTGATAATCGTCAATTATATCCTGATTCATATTTCCTTTTTTACATGATGCTATTTGGTAGAATAGCCAAATAGCTTACAAATGTAATGAAATTGGTAAATAATTAGCTGGAGATTACCCTTTTTATACTTGCAGAAAAATTTTAGTTATTCTTCCGCCACCAATAAAACCTAATGATTTGTTTGTTTCCATGATTATTGATTTTTAAGATTGAATTTTTTTACCCTTCATTTATTTTACATTTATTTCTTTTAAAATATCTTCCCATAATTATTCCGATTAGAATAAAAACAGGTATGGTTATTAAGATTCTTAACATTGAAAATTTCACACCCAAGAAACCTATTTCGAAAGTTAGCATGGGTATTTTAGCTGTTGTAAAAGCACTTATGTATATGAAAACATTCACAGGCGAACAACCTTTTTTCCATAAAAGATATGCAACCGGAAAAGCTGCATATAGTGGTCCTGCCTGAATAAATGCCAAAAGCATCACTAATAGCATTCCTTTTAAGCCCGAAGCATTGCCTATATGTTTTTGAATTCGTTCTTTGGGAATCCAAACATCAAAAAGACCGATTAGAATAAACATTACCGGCAGAATTACGAGCATTTCTTTAAAAAACATCCAGAAATTATCTTTAAAGATTTGTTTTCCAGGATTATAATTGAAATAAAAGGAACTACCAACGAATAGCACAAAAACTAAAATAATAGGAAAATCAAATTTATATTTCTTTAAAATAGTTTTCATATTTATTTACATTAAATAGTATGTAAAAGCCATAAGCGTACCTACGATAATTGCACCGAAAAAACTGAGTACATTTCTTATTATTGTAGTTTTTAATCCAAAATACCGTACTTCAATTGGAATGGTTAATATACCAACCATCATTAAGGTGGTAATAAATACAGCAATTACCGAATAACTTACACCCGATTGTACTAAAATTCCGGCTAAAGGATATGCAATAAAACCGGGTAACAACGAAACAGAACCTATAGTTGCAGCGGAAATATAAGCTCCTAAACCAGCTTCTTTTCCAAGATATTCTATTAGTAATTTATCTGACACAAAAAATAGAACGACACTTATTATAATTATTACAGATAAGAGGGTTGGTAGAATTCTAAAAAACTGTATCAATCCCTTATGTATTCCTTGTATTGTTTTCTTTCGATCAACAATAAAAGAGATAATAACAAGTAAGGCCGTAATTGCAAGTAAATATTGCATTCCTTTATTTTTTATGTTTTTGTATCTGAATACCCATAAGTTTTTCCCCTTGTAAGGTTTTCATAGAAAATAGGCCAGGCTCTGAAGCTATGCTTTGTTTTTCTATTAGGCTAAATTTCTCTCCGTTTATATTTATATCAACCTGCCCATGCATAACTACGAATACTACATGCGATTCCATATTACATTCAGGTAGGCTTCCATTTTCAGGTAAATCAATAATGCTAATTTTAAAATCATCGCTATTGTAAAGCACATTTTTATGTCTTTCCCCGTAAGGGAATCCGTTTAATTTTGTAAAATCTAAAATTTCCATAATCAAATTTTAACTTTGTTTTTGAAAAGGATTATTTTGTATAATCATTTCAGCTTTCAAAATATCTTAAGACTGTAATTTTATTTTTCTAATTCATTCATTATTAAAGGGCAGCAATCTTTTGCTTTGTCATGTAATTGCTCTATTGTTTTCTGAAACTCAATAAAGCTATCTTTAATTAGACCAAAATGTTTCAGATTTAAACTATAATATATATGATTACCATCTGCCAGACTATTAATAAGTTGCGCTTCCAAAAGTTTACTTAAGTGTTCGGAAATAGTAGATTTTGCAAGGGGTATTTTTTCTGAAATACTACCAGCCTGGCAAGCTTTATATCTGGACAGATGAATTATAATTTGCACTCTTGCCGGATGCGAAAGAGCATGCAGTAAGGGAGCCAGTTTTAAAGAAATTTCCTCATAGATTGCTGTTTCCATTCCGTTGCTATTTTAATAGTTGTAATATAAAAACCACAAAGTATCCTAATGATATTACTACATTAAGTAATTAAAGATGAATCCTACGATTATTATTCCTGTAGCAACTATACCTACAAATGCAGTAATTAATTTCCATTTTTTGAAATAATTTTGATAGGTGTTTGTTCAACTTACCCTTAGATACAAAACCAATAATTTTTAAAAATTATAGTATAAAATTGAATAGATAACCTAACGCTATAATGAATATGGTTATCGTTCCAAAGAAGATTCCGATTAGTTTCCATGTCATTACTTTTTTAAGCAAAGTAGCTTCAGGTAGCGAAAGTCCAACTACTGCCATCATAAATACTATGGCAGTTCCCAGTGGTACACCTTTAGCGACAAAAACCTGTATAACTGGAACTATTCCAGCTGCATTGGCGTACATTGGTACAGCCAGTATTACGGCTAATGGAACAGCATACCATTTGTCTGCGGATAAATATTCAGTAAAGAAATTTTCAGGAACATATCCGTGCATGGCAGCGCCAATGGCAATACCAATAATAACATACAACAGAACTTTACGAACGATGTCCCAACCGTCTTTAATGATGGTTGGTAGTCGGTCGATGAACGGCGTTTTTTCGCCTTCCCACTTTTCATTTTCTTTAATTGCGTTCTCTTGAACCTGAAGAACCCAATCGCTTAAATACCTATCAAGTTTTAGTTTGCCTAGGATATAACCACCAACCATACCCATAAGAATACCACTCCCTGCATAAATTGCAGTTGCTTTTAAACCGAACAGCCCCAAAAACATAGCTACCGCAACTTCATTAACCAATGGTGAAGTAATCAGGTAGGCAAAGGTAACACCAAGTGGAATACCTCCCTTTACAAAACCAATAAACAGCGGTATTGAAGAGCAAGAGCAAAAAGGTGTAACTGCACCAAAAAATGATGCAAATAAATACTCTAAGCCGTACAGTTTTTTTGTTGTGAGGTAAATTCTTAATCTGTCAACAGGAAAATATGCATTTACTGCTCCCATTAGACTGCTAATAAGAAATAGCAGTATGAGGATCTTTATTGTATCATAAAAAAAGAAGTTAACAGCTTCTCCTATATGCGATTCGGGCTTTAGTTTTATTAAGTCGAAAGTAAAATAATCAATAATGCTAGGCAGGAACTTATATAATAAAATTAATGCTGGTAAAACTATTGCTACTGAAATTAGAAGCTTAGTTCTTTTCCTTTTTTCTTGATTTTGTAGTTGAACAGGAGCATCAATGACACAAGTCTCGCATTTTACTTCGTCTTGTTTTTCTAATAAATTCAATCTTCTCATTGGAAAAGTCTTTTTTTATGTTCGGTAATTGACAAACAATATTTGTAATTTTTTTTCATGCGATTAACTACAGCAACTACAAGTGCAATTATTAGTTGTGGTTGAGTTTTTTAATAGCGTATTTATGTCTTCTGAACAGCATTTTCCCGATGGGTTCAATGTTGCACATTTATTTCCGGTACAGGCTTTAGTCTGAACTTGAATATCGTTGAGGGTTTTAGCCCCATTTTCTCTAGCAGTTTTTATTTCGGCCTCGGTTATATTTTTGCAATAACAAATAATATTACTCATAATCTACGCTAAAAATATTGTGAACCCCTGGTACAATCCCACTCCAATAAATAAAACGGCTATAACTCTACGAAACCACATTTCAAACACTTTAATTTTATTGTAAAGATTAGCTATTGAACCAACACTAAAAGCAATAAGCCATGCAAAAATAATTACAGGAATACCTGTTGCAATGGCGAAAACAAAAGGCAGAATTAAACCGCTTGCACTACCAACTGTCATTGGAATAAGCATGCCAAAATAGAGCACTCCGCTATAGGGACAAAAAGCCAATGCAAATACAATCCCTAATAAAAGAACACCCCAAAAACCGCTGTTTGACTTATTCTCCATTTTCTCGCTTAGCGAACCTATTCCCGGTATTTTTAGTTTTATAATACCGAGCATAAATAGTCCGATAATAATTAAAATTGGGCCAAGAAGTTTTTCTCCCCATTCTTGCAAAATACCTGAGAACTCGAATTGACTCGCTCCAAAGAAAAAGATTACACCAATAGTTGTATAAGAAATAGCACGACCTAAGGTGTAAACTAATCCATTAATGAAGACTTTACGCTGACTTTTAAGGTCTTTGCTAATGTAGCCAATGGCTGTAATATTAGTTGCCAAAGGGCAGGGACTTATGGCTGTCATAAGTCCCAGTAAAAAAGCCGATAGTATAGGAAATTGTGAAGTTTCCAAAAAGTTTTGTAGTACTTCCATATTACATCATTGAATCAACGGTAGATTTAAGCTTTGCTTTAAACTTATCTGGATTTGTACGAGCATTCATAAATGCCTCATTAGTTAAATTAACAACCTTATCACCTTTAATAATTAAAAGCGTTTGTCCACTTACTTTATATTGAGCCAACATTGGATTCTCTTTATCCTCTTCTCTGTTTATGGCTTGAAAAGAAACTTTTGTACCGTAATATTCTTTTAATGCTTCTTCGGTAACAGATTCTACTGCTTGACAAGTGGCACATCTGCGTGTTGCATGAAAGTAATAGGCTTTTACGTTGCTTGCTTGTTTGCTTTGCTTGCAAGCTACTGTAGTTTCTGAAGTGGTTTTTGTTTTCGAACTATTACAACATTGTGCTGAGATGCTTATTAAGCCAACAGCAAAAACAAAAGTTAGCGTACTAATTAATTTCTTCATCTGTGTGTGTTATTTAGTTAATAATTCTTTAATATCTGCTACAGAAGGTACTTTCCCCTTCACTACCACTTTACCATCTACAACTAGAGCAGGGGTTGTCATCACTCCAAAATTCATAATTTCAACGATGTCTTCAACCTTAATTATATCGGCTTTAATTCCAAGCTCTTCAACAGCTTGATTGGTTAGTTTTTCGAGTGTTTTGCATTTTGCACAACCCGTTCCTAGTACTTTAATTTCCATGTTGGCTGGTTTTAAATTTTGTAAATCCATTTTATTCAATTTTTATTATCTGTTCGTCATTCGCAAAATGGCGAACATTATATCTAAATTTTTTTTTACAGTTTCAGAAATGCTTTAAATAAACTTTGTGCTTCAACCCAATTCTCTTTGTTGATACAGTACTTAATTTTTGGAGCTTCAATTTCACCTTGAATTAAGCCTGCATCTTTTAATTCTTTTAAATGTTGAGAAAGAGTTGATTTGGCAATATTGAGTTCCTCATTTAAATCACCACTATAACAGCAGTTTTGATTCGATAGTAGCTCTAACACATACATACGAACAGGATGCCCCATCGCTTTGGCGTATCTTGCTTTTCTCTTTTGCTCTTCTGTTATTACGTCTTTTTTTATCATATCTGTTCGTTAAATACCGAACAAAGGTATTTGTTTTTTCATAATTACAATAAATGAATGTCATTTTTTTTTTGTGCGATGGAAGTTTGCACTCTTTTGTAAATGTGCAATATGTTTTTACTTTTTGAAAACGTAAATATAATTCACGTTTTTTTTTTAGTTTAATCAACAAGTTTAAACTCTGTTGCAATCAAAGATGTAGCCCTATTTATAACTGAGTAAGCTCCCTAAATTACAGATGCTTAGTCTAAGTTTAAAAAATTACTTTTTTGATAACTGACAGATAACAAGGGTTTTGCAATATGCTTAGAATTGAGAAATGAGTAAAAAACCCAAACAAAATCTTCTTGTGGAAGTTTATAATAATGAGACTATTGCATTTTACAAATAACACCTCGCTCTCTTAATTTTCGTAATTACATCGTGGGTTAAAGCCGTTCATAGTCTATTTTTGCAGTTTTTGGATTTACTATGATTTTAGCTCGTAAATTTTTGTTTCTAAAATACAAAGACCGATGACTTTTGGTCATGAGATAAGTTCGACTCGCAGCAAACAGCCGACGTTATTATAACGCTTTATGGAGTTTTTTCCCAACCAATGTTTAATACAAGCCTGTGCTTGATACTTATTCTATTATTTTTCCTTGATATTTAATTAAGTGTCTTCTTATTAATCCTGTAACAGAGTCAATTTTATTATTTATTCTATAGTTTAGGTAAGTAGTATCTCTTGTTCCAATAATTATTTTATCCTTTTTGTTAAGTGTTTCGTCAATTACACCAACCATTTTATATATTTTAAACCCAAAAATATCATTAAGACTTTATTTTCTAATGGCGGTCATTAGAAATATATTCATCTAAACTGCTGTAAATAAATAATTTACAATGACATTTCGATAAAGAAAATCTAAATATTTCAACAAGTTGAAATGTAAGATTTTCTAAATCGGGATATCTCAAATCTAGCCATTTGAAAGGCTTACGCTACGTTTTACTTTTCCAATGACTGATTTGGGTTAAAGGTATTCATTTCGGTTTTAGTCTTATGTTTTTTGAATTCTCAACGCAATATTTTTCAGATTTCTACTTTACGATCCATAAAGGCACTAACAGATCCTGATTAAAAAGCTCCTCAGTAACGCTTCCTACAATAAAGGAAGAGAAGGTGTTTCCGCCTTTGTCTCCAACAATAATTAGATCTACCTTGGAAGTTTCGGCTTTGGCACGCAGTTTTTCTGCAACCCCGCTCTCTCTTCCCGGAATAATTTCTGTAGTTAAGTCACCTTTATATCCAATCTTTTTTATAAATTTCTCATATTTTTCCTTTAAATGATTTTCTATCTTCAGATTGAGATGTTCTTTTGGAATGTAAGGAGAGAATTGAACCGGCACATTGTATACGTGCACCGCTTTTACTTTAGCCGCAGTGGTTCTCTGTAAATTTTCAGCCACTACAAAAACCTTTTTGCAAGCAGTTGAAAAATCTGTTCCCGCCCAAATATTGGTAATAAGCGGTTTCGCATTTTTAGGGATAGATAGGATATTGCATTTAAGCAGACGCAGTAATTTTCCGCTAACTATTCCAATACCTTTTGACTTATTTTTATTTCCGATTAAAGCGAGCTGAATCTCATATTTGTTGACAATATAATTGATTAGGGATTCAGAATAAGGATCTTCTGAAATAAGCACTTCCCATTGTGCTGAAGATGTAAATTTTTCTTCTACCTTTTCATTTAACTCATCCCCAATTATTTCGTCAAGGTTAAGATCGCTTAACTGTTCTTCAAATAATTCCGAGATCTCATATTTTTTGATATTATGTACAAAGTACACTTTTTTCACCTTAAGGATATCTGCAATATATGATGCATACTCAATTAAGGTGCTATCAATATCAGAAAGGTCTAAGGCTACCAGTATGTTTTTTATTTCATTCATTATTAAGATTCTTTAATGTTGTTTTTCTGATTAATATTTCGTTTTTTAACGATGGCAGAAACTATTTCCTCGTAATTTTCAAGTTCTTTTTGGGATTCCCGCTTTTTTAGTTTCTTCAGGTCTTCGCTTAAACCTTTGTAAAGTGAAAAGCACATAATTATTAAAATCACGGCAAAGGGCAATCCTGTTACTATAGTGGCTGTTTGAAGAGCCTGTAATCCGCCGCCTATTAAAAGAACTGCAGCAACACCGCCTTCAGTAATGGCCCAAAATATTCTTTGACCTACAGGCGCATCTATTTTGCCTCCGGAGGTTAAATTATCTACTACTAAAGATCCGGAATCTGAGGAGGTAATAAAGAATCCTGCAATTAATATTACTGCAATAATGTTAAGAATAAATGCAAAAGGATAATTTTCTAAAAACACAAACAGGGCAGTGGCAACATTATCATTCACGGCATTTGCAATAGTATCATCTCCAAGAAGCACCTGATGTAATGCTGTGCTTCCAAAAGCTGAGATCCAGAAAAAAGTTACAAGAGAAGGCACTATCAAAACGCCCAAAATAAACTCACGCACCGTGCGCCCTTTGGAAATACGGGCAATAAACATTCCAACAAAAGGTGACCAAGCAATCCACCACCCCCAGTAGAAAACTGTCCAAGCATTTTGCCAATTGGAACCGGTGTAACTTTCTGTCCAGGTTGCAACTTCAAGAAAACCAGATAAATAATTTCCGGTATTTTGTATAAATGATTTAAAAATAAAGATAGTTGGTCCTAATATCAATACTATCAGAATAAATAGCACTGCTATTCTCATATTCCATTCACTCAAAACTCTCACCCCTTTATCTACTCCCAAAACAACTGAAATGGTCGCAATTGCGGTTATTACTGTAATTAGTATAATTTGAGTTTGTACACCGCTATCTATTTCAAAAAGGTGATTTAATCCTGCCGCAATTTGTTGTACGCCCATTCCTAAAGAAGTGGCAAGACCAAATAAAGTGGCGAGTACAGCAAAGATATCTATGGCATCTCCAATTTTTCCGTAAATTTTATTTCCTAAAAAAGGATAAAAAACCGATCTAATGGTAAGTGGAAGTCCGCGGGAATAAGTGAAATATGCAAGAGATAATCCTACCAATGCATAAACTGCCCAAGCATGAAAACCCCAGTGTAAAAAGGTAAATTTCATAGCTTCCTTGGCTGCTTCGGCAGTTCCGCCTTCTGCCATTGGTGGACTCAGGAAATGATAAATTGGTTCTGAAATACTCCAAAATAACAATCCAATTCCCATTCCTGCACTAAATAGCATCGCAAACCATGACATGGTTTTAAACTCGGGCTTTGCGCTTTGTCCTCCAATCCTTAACTGTCCAAATTTACTGAAGGCCAGATAAATCATAAATATTAGAAAAATATTTACACTTAACACAAAAAACCAACCCGCCTTATTTGCGACAAAATCCTGGGTTGCAGTAAAATAGTGTTCTGCCCTGTCTTTAAACATTAGGGTTAATGTTATTATTATTATGATGATAATAGCTGAGGTGAAAAATACAGGCCCATTTACATCTAATCCAAAAATGGATTTTCTCTCATCACTTCTTATAATCTTCTTAGCCATAAAACATGTTGTTTTTTTGATGTATTTTAATTTCTATTAGAGTTTGAAAACCTCCATATTATATATAAATTTTAAAAATAGTAGCCAATATTAATGTTAAACCTTGCTTCCCATTTGGCATCCGGATTCCCTTTGGCGAAATCGTCGACAAAATTTCCACCTAACCATGAATGATTGTATCCCGTGGCATAATCAATATACGCATATACACTTGCGGCAGAGACTAATACTCCGGTTACATTCAGATAAGAATCGGTAAATCCGGAGGCTTTTTTCTGCATAAAAGCAAAATCATTATAAAACTGCAAATTTGTAATAGGCCCCCATTCTACAGGAACATTTCTGGAGATCGCCAAAGAATACATATTAAAATCGGCAGCAACTTCATAAGGTGCTCCATAGGCAGCCATCGTAACTGTATTTGTAGGTTCACCTTGGGCATTCTTTGGGTTATGGGTAGCAGTAATAAATTGTGCTTTTCCATTCCATTTCCCTTTGCTTATTTCGTAATGAGCGGCAAAAGCAGCGTGATCTCCCATTTTTTCAGTGTCTATATTATATAGACCACCGTATTCCAGAGAAACACCCAATTTACTTGCAGATTCTTTTCCAAATTTGTAGATAAATTTTCCGTTGAATTGATTTACCTCTTTGTTTCTTCCTGTGATATCATAAGAATATCGCTTTGAAGAAGTTTCGGTATTGTTGCCAAATCTCAATTCTTCCGCATTTTTAAAGAATGCCAGTTGATATTCAAATTTCTCTCCTGTATGCAAGTATTTCACACCCATATCATGGTCATCTTCCAGCCCTACATAATAAGTCAGGCTGAAAAACCAGTTGTGAGAGTTGTATTGTTGAATTCCAAAAGGAACCTGAGTTAAACCAATATGAATTTGATTCAGTTCATTGAAATGGTAAGCTATCCAACCCTGTTTTAGGAATCCACCTCCAAAACCTTCAGAATACAATCTGTATTCAGCATTCAGCAATATTCCTTTATAAGCTGCTTCGGTATTTATCCTGAACATATCATATCCAAAATCTCCACCACGTTTTTTCTGACCTTCTTTCCAAGAAGATAAATTATAGTTGAAACGCAATGCTCCGCCAATTTTGAGTTCTGGTTTTTCCTGAGCCATTATAGGAAATGCCATTAGCAAGGCTAATATTGCAAGGCAAAAATTTTTTGAGAATTGCAAACGAATAATTTTTTCTAACATATAGTGATTATAAATATCAATTAAATTGGTAGTAAAACCATTAAATTTATGAGAAAAATAAAAAAAAACAGGAAATAAACAAATGATTGTAAGTAAAAGAGCGGCGGTAACACAATAATAGTTGCAACATGATGACTCCCGTTAAGGTACAACGGAATAAAGGATCCATGAAAAAACATTGGAGAAAGAAAAACTATACAGTGAAGAAAAATCAGCCTTACTAAATCCTTCTGTAAGCAATTAATAGCTATTATTATAAGGTCTGCTTAAGTTAAACCTACGACATCATGCAATTGTTTGGAAAAATTATTTAGCTTCATTTTTTTAATACAAAGTTACCAAACTTCTACGAAATAGCGGATTGGAACTTTAGTTTGTTAAAATTAACAATGTCTAACTGTCTGATATGTTACTGTCAAAGATGTTGGAATATTTCAAAAAGCTCTCTCTATTTATAAACACAGCCATAACTATATTATTCGTCAGATTTGTGAAATATATGAACTTTTGTAAGCGCACTCCCTAATCGTTACTTTTTTTCTGTTTGTAAAAGTGTAAGCATTTTCTCAATCTCATCAACCATGGTAATTGACAATCTTTCTAGTGCTTGTTTACCTGCTAAATCAAAACTTGCTCCACCACCGTTTATTTCCTGAAGTGATTTTCTGAAAATCTCGTCGCCAGTTGAGTTTATAATTAGGGCTATACTTCCACTTGCAAAAGCAGTATGAATTCCCTGCATTTCAGTTCCTTTGCGTATTTGAGCATTTGCTTCCAGAATAAAATCAGCCATATCGTCAAATTCAGTGACAATAAAATTTAGTTCGGTAATTTTTTGCTTGGCTTTTATCAGCGTTATAGGATTATTTGTTATGTTTTCAAAATTAGTTACATTCGATTGAATAAAAACATTAGCCGGTATAACATTTATTGACACATTTGCAGAGGGTAAATTTAGTCCTGCAAATGCATCATAAAAAGCAGTTTTGCTATCAATACCAGCAAGCGCCCAAATATCAGGTATTATTTTGACCTGAAAATTCCCATTTTCATATATCTTTTTTATTTCAAAAGTGGTTTTGCCGTTGGCATTTGTTGGTTCAATAAAATTATACTCTATTTTATTTATAGGCGCTTGAGCTTTTATTGGCAAGTCTTTAAAGGGTATTAGCGTTCCGTTTGCATTCATTATTTTTGCTTCAACGTTTACCTTTTTAAACGAGGAAGCATATTTACTTGATTTAATAAAATTGGGAGTGCAAGTAATTTGAAGGGCAGCCAATATGTTGTTTAATTCTATAAAAATATCAACATCAAGGTATGAGCTCATTTCCTCGTTAATATTTTTTATACCCATACCTCTAAAACTTCCAATAGAATTTCCTGCTTTAGCAAAAAAAGTAAGGGCTGTTATTATATTATTATTTTTTAATGCCGTTTGTCCAAGTTTAAAATATTGCGATGCTTCCTTTTTTGCAATCAACTGTTTTTGCATCATAATCTGCTTGTACTTCGATTTTGAAAGACGATAATACACCCAATATTCTTTTTTGTTTTCCCATTTTTCAAACTCTTCATATCCTTGTAATTGCGATTTTGCAAAACTGTTTATATTCGACTCAAATGTTTGCGAAATAATTCCAGCATCTTCAATTACCTTATTGCTTGTTTCTGATACTATAGAAACTGTAATGTTTGAGGTTATGCGAGCTAATGCAGTATTACGAGCCTTATCCATATAGTTATTGTCCGATTTTAATGCATTACCGATACCAATATAATAATCGGTATCAATGGGTGAATGCTTTACCCAAGCAGGTTGTGTTAATGTTACAACTGACACAAATAGTGACATAACTAATACTGATGCCTTTTTAATGAATAAAAAATTTAAGTTCTGTACTTCCATTAGCTATACATTTATTAGTTTGAAAGAATATGTTATAAGCATAAATCCGCAAGTAAGGGTTTGACTTATTTATAATTAATGTGTTAGATAAATTGTTGGTTTTTTAATCAAGTCTTCACTGTCATAACATTAAACCGTTTTACTGCGGATTCTAAATTTTCGATAATCCTCTATTTGTTTTATCTGCTAAATTTTAATTTTCTAAATTCAGCAAAACTATTTTTATCATTTATAGCAATTTTTAATAATGAAATACTTTCTGCATTAGGGTCAATATCCTCGAATTTAAATGCAGCTTTTGTAGGTACTTTGCTAATAAGCAGATGTTTTAAATAAGAGTAATTGTTTTTTGACCCAATAGCTACGTTTTTACAAATGTATTCCTGACCTAAATTGTCATATAGTTTTGTTACACGCAAATCACTAGCTAATGGTCTAAATTCTATATCGTTATTTGATTTGTTTGTAAAAATGACTTCTACAATTGCTTGTTTCGACGCTGTTAATTTAACTGACATAATCTCTAATTTTATATCACCAATGGAACCTTTTGCAAGTGCTTTTCCCGAAACCTCATTGTTTGATGAGCTATTTGAGGTTGAATTACTGCCTTCAGATGGTTTGCTTATTTCTTTACCCAGCATTGTAATTAAATGGTCTTCGCGTATAATACTAACCGATGCTACAGCAAAAACATTAGCTTGATCGGTTTCTATCATTCGGGCATTTAATCTAATGGCATCACCTCGGTCAGTTATTGTTCCTGTAACAATTGCATCAACACCCAGTAGTTTGCCAATTTGAGCTGCGGAACTTGCATCAAGCAGACCCGAAGTGCCTAACTTTTGTTCTTGTAGCACCTTATTTAGTAATTGTCTTTCAATTACCTGAAATTTGCCAGTTTTAAAAAGCTTGGTAGTCAACTCTTCTGGAATTAGTTTTCCTAATTCGGTTACTGTTCCATTTACATCGGGAAACTCCATTATAGCTATTTGAGTTTTACCTTCCTCATTAAAACTTTTAACCATTTGTCGGGTAAGATTTTTTATTTGAACATCAAACTCTTTGGGTTTTGAGCCTCCAAACACTTGTGCATTTGCATCAATAAGTGTACAAATTGTTAATACTGTTGCTAAAATAATTTTTGTCATACGATTAATTTTTTTGTATGTTGAAAATGGAAAAAACACTTTTGTATTATGCTTCTTCATAATTTGATCCTGCCGATTCTTCACGCTTTACACCCCAGTTGTAGCCACAATGCAAGCAAGCACGATGGTCAGTATAATGATCAGTAAGTTCGGTGGTTTTAGTATGTACTTTGTTGTAGTAGTTTGTTTGTACATTACCCGATGTTGAACTGTGCGAGAATCGATTTTGTGTTCCAGTAGTTACGCTGGCTGTACGCCCATGGTATGATGAACCTTCATTTAAACCTACATTCATATTATGGCAATTAGGACATCGATTATATCGAATATTGGTTTTGTGTAAAAACCACCATGCACCAAATACCAGAGTACTAACAATAGCTGCTATTAAAAACTGATCCATCAACAGCGCCATCCAAATAAGGTATAAATAGGCAGCAAAGCCATAAATTAAAAAATTCAGAAACAGTACAGTACCATTTCCCAGAAATTTGGTGTAGCTTAATAATACCGTAAGCGGATTAATCACCAGATGCGGAATAGAAAAAATGAGGAATACTACTATTATAATAATTAGGAATTTGATTATCCAAGCTACAATTTTTGTAAACCATCCCATGTTCTTAAATTTTTTCCACCATTTAAATTCAAGTTCCTTGCCTTTATAGTACGAAAAACTTAGGAGTCCAAAAGGTTCAAATTGCCTGACATCTTGTGTAAAAGGAAATTTATCAATTAGTTTTACTCGCGATGTTTTTTCACGAAGGTTATACGCTACGGCTTGGTTGTTTGCATTTATGTCAAAAAATATTCCGTTGTATTCTTTGCTGTTATCAATTAATGAAATATGCTTTAGGTAAGCTTTTTTTATACCATTATTGGTAATTATTGATTCAAAAGGGCCATACCTTTTTTCTAACTGCTTTAAAGTTTTGCCCACCATTTTATTCTTAACATTGCTCAATGTAGTGGGATAAATAAAACTTTGATTTATTTCGGGAATCGAGCTTATAAATGGAGCATCAAACCTATAATAGGGTACATAACCAATTTTACCTGAAGCACGTTTAATTTGCACCATATCTTTTTTGTCAGCCTCTTTACTTACAAAATAATTAAGTACGGTTGCTTTTTCGCCTGCTTTAATAGAATCGGTAAATGCCTTGGTAGTGTAATTAGTAAAAAAAGGTGTTGTTTTATCAATAATTATATTTTTCGCACCGCTAATATCACGGTAATCAAGATAACCCATGTTACCATTTTGGGTTTTTACCTTTACCCACCAACGCCCCTTACGTGCTATAGGTGTTAATTTATTTCCAGCATATAATGGTTTGTACGCACCTTTCTCCTTAGCGCTTTCACCAACAAAGGCATCAAACATAAGATCAGTATTGGTATTAAGCACCCAGTTTGAAGCATTAAATTCAAATTCAGGGCTTTTAAATTTACTTATATTAATTGCTGCAAATAAAATTGCTATTCCTATAATACTAAATACTATAGCTCTTAGCATTTGTCGCATATATTTTGGCACATTATTTCCCTGTGTATCAACTACTCCTTTAAGTTCATTATATCGAGCTAATACCTTTTTATTTTGAGGATTTAATTTTTTAATTTGTTTAAGGCCCCATTTTGAATTTTTAATATCTTCAACCGTATCTGGCCATCGATACTCATAGCCATCAACCACCTCTTTTCCTGACCAAAGGTCAAAAAGTTGCTCAAGGAGCTCTGAAGCTGATTTATCGTTTCCTGTTAAGTTATTATCTTCCAAATAATCTCTATTCACAGCCAACGCCTCTTGCATTTCCTTCATTCTATCATTATAGTATTCGTCATTTGTGCCCACCTCTTGAGCCATTTTAATGTAATTTTCCGATTCTTCTATTTGCTTTTCTGTTTCCGGATAATAACGATTCGATCCATCTTCTTGCTTTTCAACACCTGTCCATCCCAGCATTGCCATATCAAGCATGTATCTAACAAAGAGTTCGTCTTTTTCCTCTTTTTGGTCTTCGCTGAGTTCGGAATCTTTTAAAACAGCAAATATTTCTTTTGCCTTATCATGGTAAGCTTCTTCAATATAACATTCTAAAAGCATTATCATTGCATCTTCGTCGTTTGCTATATTCACTACCAACTCAAAATACTCAATAGCCTTGATGTAATCATTATTATCCTTGGCCAGCATTCCAAGCAAGCGCAGAGCCTCATAATTATTGGAATCTATATTTAATATCTGCTCACATAACTGTAACACTTTATCTGTGTCATTATTTATATAGTGTGTATAGCACAGGTAAATTAAGTAGTCTGGTTCATTGGGGTTTAGCGCAATGGCCTTTTGAATAGCAGTAAGCGATTCTTCAGATTTTTCTATTTTGGAATAAGCTTTGCTTAATAAATAGAAAGCTTCGGCATTGTTTTCATTGGAATTAACTATTTGCTGTAAGAGATCAATGGCTGCACTGAATTTTCCATTAGTAATAAATTCTTCGGCCTGCTCTATTTCATTGGTAAAATCTGACATTGTAGGCATATTTTTTGGTTTATTATCAGAGTAATAATTAATATTATTGATTATAAGCAAGCAAATTATTGCTAAATAAAACAATAAGCAAATTTTTTTTATCAGATTGAATATTTTAAGTCCTTTTCTTCTCTTGATTATTTTACGCCTAACGAGTCGTCAAAACAAATAAAAAGAGAGGAGCTTTTGATGCTTTTGGAAGGTCTTTCATTTAGTACAATGAGCAAAAAAAAGCGGTACAAATTTGGTTGATTTTCACAGTTAAAAATATGTTTATATTCTATGTATATCAATGGTTTAGTGGTATATTTGAGCATGAAAAATCAGCAATAAAACGAGGTGTTTATAATAGAATCCTTAATGGCAAAAACGGCTCTTTTGGAACGAAGTCTTGCTGATAAAATTTCTTCTATTTCTAAACGTGATTCCACTATATTAGATAAAGACTCTGCTATTTTAAAACTTACCGCTGACCTTGAAGCTGCTACGTTTCAAAACGAGCAGCTACGAAGAATGATTTTTGGTTCTAAAAGAGAGCGTTTCATACCTGCCCTGGATTCTCATCAATTAACCCTTGAATTTGAGCCTAAAATTGCAGAAATAGAGGATACCGTTAAAGCTGAAGGAGAGCTTATTCGTATTGCATTTGAACGTAAAAAGCATAAAAAAGAGCACCGGGGTCGTATGGTATTGCCAACACATTTGCCTGTTGTGGAAACTATTATTGAACCATCAGAAGACACTACTGGCATGGTGTGTATTGGTAAGGAGATTACAGAAGAGTTGGATTATACACATGCAAAACTGCACATCAATCGCATCATCCGCCCAAAATACATTACTAAAGAAAATACTGCAGGGAATCAAAAACAAGTAATTCCGAATTAAATCGGTCCATTCCAAAATGCATTGCAAGTGCGGCTTTATTGTCGATGAATTTTACTGATAAATACGTCTTTCACTTACCACTGTATCGAATACTTAAGCGAATAGTTCTGATGGGGGTTCCATTGCCCAGTTCCACATTAGAATCATGGGTAAAATTAGGCGCTCAATTATTACTGCCACTCTACGCAGTCAATCGATTACATGTTACGAAAAATAAAGGATGGGTTAATATTGGTATAGATAAGGACACTGCAGAATTCAAAGAATTCGAATTAAGATTTTCAATATTTTTTACTCTTGTCATAAAGCTTGCCTAGTCGGTAGGCATGGGAAAACGTTGAAAATCAGATTCCTTTTAGGGTTGGGGTAATGCTTGTTTTTAACTTTCCCCGATTTCGTGCCTTTTTATACTGGACTTACTAATAATAATACATTATTTTTCTTAAGTAAGTATATTATTTTTTTAACACCTCTGAAAAAAATTGGCAAAAAGAACTATCATGTTTATCTAATTGCTTAGTATTGAGTGGTAAAGCGTTTAAATAGTTGTAAATTAAAACAAAGAAAAGAACAAATTACGTTAAATAAACGTATTACAACTAAAACCACAAAAATGATTGTATTAGATACAAATTATGCATTAGTAACTTATGATGAGGAAAATAAGTTAGCTATGATTGAGTGGAAAGCAAAATGTACTATTGAAGAATATCAAGGAGCATTTTTAAAACTAATTGATCTACAGAAAACAAAACCAATAACAAGGTATATTTCGGATATAAGAAAGCAAAGCATTCTCAGTCCGTCTGATAGAAAATGGTTTGAAGATGAAGCCTTACCAATGGCCGTAAAACAAGGATTAAAAGCTGCTGCTGTAGTTTTTGATGGGAATTCTTTTAAAAAATACTATATCAATATTGTTATAAAAACAATTAATAAATTTGGCTTTCCGGTTAAGGTTTTTAACGATTTACAAGCAGCAAAGGATTGGGTAATGACAATTTCATAAGTTGATTATTAGTAAAATAATATATATATATTGTTAAATAAGATACAATATAACCTTGATTATTGTTAGTGAGTGTTAAACTAAAAAAATAATAGAATGGTATTACTAGATAAAAATTATGCTCTTGTTACTTATGATGAAGAAAATCAGTTAGGTATTGTAGAATGGAAAGCAAAATGCACCCCAGAAGAATATCAAAGTGCTTTTATGGCTCTTCTTGAAAAGCAAAAGAGCAAGCCAATAACTCGTTATATTTCTGATATTCGAAAGCAAAGTGTAATAAGTCCTATGGATAGAAAATGGTTTGAGAAGGAGGCTTTACCACAAGCTGTAAAACAAGGATTAAAGGCTGCTGCAGTTGTTTTTGATGGTAATGCATTTAAGAAATATTATATTAATGTTATTTTAAACACAACCAATAAATATAAATTACCCATGCAAGTTTTTAACCATATGGATGAAGCAAAAGATTGGTTAATGAAAACTGTTTAAAACTGATTTAATCCAAGTTGCTCAGCTTTTTTAAGCCATTTAATTCTATTTTCCTCAGTCGATCCTTTAATAGTTCTGAATGAGACGCTTTTTACTGGGCTAAAACCGCAAAATTTAAGAATAGATTTTTTCATTGAGTTGTGTCCCGGTTTTCGTAAAAATAAATTGTAATAAAAACCAGGGGAATCCATAGTTACAATAATACTTGCTGATTTACCTTTCATTAGCTTTTTTGGAAGTGGCGAATTATTTTGATAATCAAAAGTGAAACCTGGCAAAAACAAACGATCAATGAATCCTTTTAGTAAAGCAGGATATGTTCCCCACCAATTTGGGTAAACAAAAACAATATGATTTGCTTCCTTTATTAATTCCCAGCTTGCCAATAAATCGGGTTCCAATTCTGTTCTTGTTTGATACCCATTCTGTAAAATGGGATTAAAACTAAGATCGTATAAATTTAGAATTTTAGCACTTGCTAGTTCTAATTTTACTGCTCCTTTGAAATAATTTTCTGCCAAACTATTGCAGAAACTCTCTTTATTTGGATGACCATTAATAATAAGTATTCTTTTCATTTATCAATAACTTTATTTTTATTTTGACAATGTTAATGCTTTTAAAAAATATTATTTTATAATAATCGATATAACAGGTATTTATGTCGGTAAAAGTTTGGTTTAAAAAGTGAGATAATATTTTTTAAAAAGTATTTGATAGTTCTGAAATTAAATTATCTTTGCAAATAATTAATTACGATGATTTAACACCCAATGCTTAGATTGTCTCTTTTAACTAAATAGAATGAAATTATTTATAGGCAATCTAGACGACAAAATTCAATCCTCACATTTAAGAGAAGCTTTTCAGGAATTTGGAAAAGTGAATTCTGCCAAAGTAATAAAAGATAAAAGTACCGGAAAGTCAAAGGGTTTTGGCTTTATTGACATGCCCAACAAAGAAGAGGCAGTAAAGGTAATTGAAGATGTAAATGGTGGTAAATGGGAAGGTAAAGTTATTACCATCCGTGAGGCCTATTAAACAGGGCAATTTTTTTTTTTAAACAATCAATATGAAAATTTACGTAGGAAATTTACAGTATAGTGTAGATGAAGAAGATTTAAAAGAAATCTTCGCAGAATATGGTGATGTTAGTTCTGTAAAACTAATTACCGATAAATTCACTGGAAAAAGCAAAGGGTTTGCTTTTGTTGAAATGGAAAATAACGAGGCAGGAAAATCTGCAATTGAAGCTTTGAACGATGCAGAATTAGAAGGAAGAAACATGAAAGTTGATGAAGCTCGTGAACGTGAAGAACGTCCAGGAAATAATGAAAGAAGAACATTTAACAAGCCAAGCTATAATTAATATAATGAGAGGAACTGTAAAATGGTATAATGAAACAAAAGGTTTTGGTTTCATTACAAGAGAGGGTGAAAATGATATTTTTGTTCACCGTTCAGGATTAAAAAACAGTTTTGGAGCTTTAGATGAAGGTCAGGAAGTTGAATTCGAAGTTGAAGAAGGTGAAAAAGGCTTACAAGCAATTAATGTTGAAGTTGTAGGTTAATTTTTTACCCATTAAGATATTTGAGAGCCGCATTATGCGGCTTTTTTTTGCTTGTAATCATTCTATACTATTGTGTATTGGTTGAATATTTAGTTATTTTCATACCAACTTTTTCTATTTTTAAGTACATTGCACTTGAGATATCTAACACATAATTTCATAACGAATTAGTACCATGTTTAAGAATTATTTAAAAAAGAAATCTAAAATAGGATTGGCAGTAGATGCTGCCATTGTTATACTTTTTATCTTACTTTTAATACCTGCTACTAGAAAAGAGGTAGCGGCTTTAATATTAAAGCCAACTCTTTTTATTCATCAACCAAAAGTAAATAACAATAAACCAATTATAAGTGATAATGCATATGATTGGAAACTGCAAAACTTGGCTGGAGAGAAAATAAAATTAAGCACATTTGAGAATAATGTATTGATTATTAATCTTTGGGCAACATGGTGTCCACCTTGTATTGCTGAGATGCCTGATTTACAAAGACTATATAATGATTATGGTGATAAAGTTTCTTTTTTATTTGTTAGTAACGAAAGCGATGCCACGATTAAAGAGTTTATCGATAAAAAAGGATATACATTTCCTGTTTACACACCACTTACTCAATATCCCAATGATTTTGAAACCAATACTATTCCAACAACCTACATAATATCTAAAAAAGGTGAACTTGTAATTAATAAAACAGGTGTAGCTCAGTGGAATAGTAAAAGAATAAGGCAAATTTTAGACGTATTAATTAATCAATAACAATTACTGATTTGGTTTTAAATTATATTTGGATCGGTTTTTTTCTTGTAGCATTTGTTGTTGCACTACTTCGTTTAATCGGATATATTTTTCGTGATTTTTTTGCCGACACATTAAGTGTCATTTTTACTGAAGCCGATTTGCATGTATTTAAAGATATGGTGGATGCTTCGTTTAATATGGCAACCACCAGTGTTAATTTAATTATCGCTCTTATTGGTGTAATGGTTTTTTGGCTAGGGATTATGAAAGTGGGCGAGGATGGAGGAGCAATTAAAATAATTTCAAGAATATTTGGACCATTTTTTAATAAACTTTTTCCTGAATTACCTAAAAACCATAAGTCAATAGGAGCCATGATAATGAACCTATCGGCAAATATGTTGGGTTTAGATAATGCAGCTACTCCTTTAGGTTTAAAAGCTATGGGAGAATTACAGGAGGTGAATGATAAAAAGGATACGGCATCGAATGCACAGATAATGTTTTTAGTTTTGAACACCTCGGGTTTGACTGTTATACCAGTAAGTATTTTGGCCTACAGAGTAGCTGCCAATTCCGAGATGGTTTCAGCAATATTTATTCCTATTTTATTAGCAACCTATTTTTCAACCTTGGCAGGGTTAATTTCAGTTTCAATTTATCAAAAAATAAATCTTTTTAATAAAACAATTCTAGCATATTTGGGTAGTGCTACGGCTGCAATTCTTGGCTTACTTTGGTGGATTTCAGGTTTAACGCAAACTCAAATTAATACGGTTTCCTCATTTGGTGGAAATATGATTATTTTTTTAATAATAATATCCTTCTTGTATTTGGGTTTTCGAAAACGAATTGATGTTTATAATTCATTTATCACAGGAGCTAAAGATGGTTTTAATGTGGCAATAAAAATCATTCCTTATTTAGTGGCTATGTTAGTTGGTATTGGAGTGTTTAGAGCATCAGGAGCTATGGATTTATTAATTGGTGGAATTAAATACCTGGTAGGTTTTACCGGACTAAATACTGAATTTGTTGATGCTTTGCCTGTTGCATTTATGAAACCATTGAGTGGGAGTGGAGCACGCGGAGCAATGCTTGAATTATATAAAAATTTTGGACCCGACTCATTTCCAAGTTTATTAGCATCGGTTTTTCAAGGATCGACAGAAACTACTTTTTATACTTTAGCCGTATATTTTGGCGCTGTAAATATTACTAGAACACGTTACGCCGTAGTTTGTGGCTTAATAGCTGACTTTGCTGGAATAATTGCAGCAATTTTTATTTCGTATTTATTTTTCAAGTAATGATGTATAATAAGCCCATATGGTCGCCAAATGTAATACTAATGAATGTTACCGATAATATTGAAGAAGTAACATTAGAAACTATTGCACTTATAAAAAAATTAGACCCATCAATTTTGCTTATTGGCCTTTATATAAATCATAAATATAAAGAAATAAAGGAATCTCAAATTATTCTATCAAACCCCGATTATTCAATTTATAAGGAAGTTTTAAAAAATGAACAAACCATCCCATCCCGACTTTTAAGTGCAGGTGCTAGGCATGTTTATTATATTGTTCCTAAAACAGCAAATTACCGCCAGGCATTTGTAAATTTAATTGATATTCTTGGATACAATTTTCCTATAATTTGTATCGCAGCTGGTTTAGCAAACGATATTGATTCGCCAGCAATTGTTGATTTTGAAAACTCAATAAAAGAAAAGATTGTAAATAGAATTACAATCTCTGAATTGAAAAAGAAAGAAATAACATTTGAAGGGCGAAAATTTAAAATTCTATAAGTAAACTGTAACAATTCGTATTTGTTAACGACATACTCAGTATTACAGAAAACATATAATTGATAAAAAATGAAAACAAAAAATTTATTATTTCTAGCAGGAGTTTTATGGCTTTTGCAATCATGTGTTGATACAGAAAATATGAAACAAAAACCAATTGACATTGCCAATATGGATTTAAGTGTAAATCCGGGCGATGATTTTAATTTATATGCCAATGGAGGCTGGAAAAAAAACAATCCAATTCCTGAGGATAAAAGTAGATATGGAGCATTCGATGCTTTGGCAGATGAGAATGAAAAGCAAGTAAAAGAATTGGTTGTTCAAATTGCCAATGGAACGCACGAAAAAGGTTCTGTTGATGAAAAAATTGCCACTTTCTATAATACAGGTATGGATACTGCAAAAATCGAAGAACTTGGATTACAACCATTAGAAGAAGACTTTGCAAAAATTGATGCACTTGCATCTGTGAGTGATGTTCAGCAAATGATTCAACTCTTTCATAAAAGATACATATCTGCTGGTTTTGGAATTTATGGTAGTGCCGATCAGAAAAATAGCGATATGGTAATTTCATATTTATATCAGAGTGGTTTAGGCTTACCTGATAGAGATTATTATTTAAGCGATGCCGAAAGATTTGTTGAAATCAGAACTAAATATTTAACACATCTTGAGAATAGTTTTAAACTTATGGGTGAAAATGAATCGATAGCCAAAGATTATGCATCAAGAGTTATGGACATGGAAACCCGTTTTGCAAAAGCGTCTATGGATAGACTTGATAAAAGAGATCCACATAAAACATATAATAAAAGAACTTTTGATGAACTAAAAAACGAAACAAAGAACTTTAACTGGGAGACCTATTTTAATGCCATTGGTATTGGAAATCCGGGCGAAGTAATTGTTTCGCAACCTGATTTTATTGCTGAATTTGATAAAATGCTAGTGGAAACGTCAATAGATGATTGGAAAATATATTTCAAATGGCACTTACTTAATGATGCATCAAACTATTTATCAGAAGATTTTGTAAATGAGAGTTTTGATTTTTATGGTAAAGTTTTAAGTGGAACCCCCGAATTGCGTCCAAGATGGAAACGTGTGTTAAATGCTACAAATAGTTCTTTAAGTGAAGCTGTAGGACAAGTTTATGTTAAGAAATATTTTCCACCAGAAGCAAAAGAACGCATGCTTAAATTGGTTGAGAACTTGCATATTAGTCTTGGCGAACGTATGAAGAATTTAGAATGGATGGGAGAAGACACCAAGAAAAATGGTTTAGAAAAATTAGCTGCAATAAGTGTTAAAATTGGATATCCTGATAAATGGAAAGATTATTCGGAATTACAAGTTGAAAACGATGCATATATATTAAATATGTATAGAGCAAGTGAATTCGGCTTTAAAGAAATGATTGCAAAGATTAACAAAGCAGTTGACAAAGCAGAATGGCATATGCCTCCACAAATGGTAAATGCATATTACAGTCCAACCATGAACGAAATTGTTTTCCCAGCCGCAATATTACAACCCCCATTCTTTTATAAAGATGGTGATGATGCAGTTAATTATGGAGCAATTGGCGTTGTAATAGGTCATGAAACCACTCATGGTTTTGATGATAAAGGAAGGTATTACGATAAAGATGGAAATTTGAATACCTGGTGGACAGATGAAGATGCAGAACGTTTTAATGCAAGAGCTGAAGTGCTTGTTAATCAATTCAATTCATTTGTTGTTCTTGATAGTGTTTACGCCAATGGAAAATACACATTAGGAGAAAATATTGCAGATTTAGGAGGTGTTAATATTGCTTATAATGCTTTTAAGAAAACGGAACAATGGAAAAATCAGCAAGAAAAAATTGATGGTTTTACACCCGATCAACGATTTTTCTTAGCATATTCGCATGTTTGGGCATCAAACATTCGTGATAAAGAAGCTTTGCGCAGAGCTCAAGACGACGTTCATTCTATGGGAAGACACCGAGTGGTTGGACCTTTAAGAAATGTGCCAGAGTTTCATGCAGCTTTTAATATTAAACCTGATCAGTTTATGTATTTAGCTAAAGAGGAGCGAGCTGAAATTTGGTAGAAAAAAATATTATATTTTAGGAGCTTGACTCAAAAGGGGGTTGAGTATCCTTAAAAATTACATATTGAAAGTAAAAATAAAATAGAACGCTGATGACACGGATTATTGCTGATAATCACAGATAAAATATGTGTATATCTGTTTTTTTTTAGCGTAATCCATGCCTGACGGCAGTCAGGAGCGTTCTCTTATTTCAACTTAGCGAACCTTGCTTGCAAGCTCATGAGCTCTTGCGAATAACAAAGCGATCTCGTGAGCGATAGCGAATAATTTGAAAGTGTACAGATAACGTTTTTCACTTTTTAGACACTCTCAGTTTAACTAAGCAATTCCAGTTTACTAATATTCCTGAAATTACAGTCTTACTGATTTAAAGAAATGAAATACAATTTGTTTTTTTTATAGAATGTATTGCGTCGCATGTGGAAATATACCGACCTGAAGGTCAATCTCTGGCATTCGGAACAAAATATTAAATTAGCAGCTTAAAAATAAGAGTTATGCTAAAAACGATTACCGATAAATTAAAGGACCATATCAATTTTAGTTATTCCTGTTTTGAACGAATAGTTTTCCTAGGTTACCTTCGTAATCTATTCGTGGAGGGAAGTGTAATCAATTTATTGCGTAACCTTGGATTTAAAAATAATACTATGACAAATTTAAAAAAAGATTCGAACAAGAAGTAACACTTCGTAATTTAAGTAACAGAAC
>JAEINW010000024.1 GCA_016342715.1 Salinivirgaceae bacterium
GTAATTCCCGCTGGTAAGGCATATGCAGTATCTATTGATTCTCCATTTCCCCATTCATAAGTAAATGGTGCTGTACCACTAATTACACCAAACACATGTGCTTTACCATTGTTAATTGTAGGACAAGTTGGTAATATGTCAATATTTATGGCAAAGTCTAAATCAGTATCTGCTTCAATGATTACTGTATCTTCAGTAAAACAGCCTAATGAATCTGTAACACGAACGGCAAATACATCTACCCAAAGATTTTCAATGCGTGCCAGATCATTGCCTGGTAAAATCTGATCAGGATCGGATAATAGATACCAATGGTAAATGTATTTATTGACACCAGAAAATTGAATACCACCAACTGCTGTAACTTCAGCATATCCAGTTGAATCTGCACAATTGGTTAAACCTTGATCAATTAAACTAAGCACTAAAACTTCAGGTTCTATTATTTCTATACTGTCTTCAAAAAGACAGTTTTTGTCGTCGTAAACTGTTAAATAATACCAACCCGTACCAACATTATATAAGGTAGAATCTTCTGACATTATTTCATCATCAGCATTTACCCAAGTATAATAATGATTTCCAGTACCGCCTGAGGCACTCGCATATAAACTTGCGGTATCTTTACCTGCACAAATAATTGCATCAGTATATATAAATTCATTGCTAATTTGAGTTGGCTGCGTAATTTCAAAGGCAGTATCTCTTCTACATAAGTTTTTATCTAATACTATAAGAGAGTATATTCCAGCTTGCACATCATTCAAAATAGAATCGGCATCTGCATTGCTCCATTCATATGAATATGGGGCTGTTGCACCAATTCCATGAACACTAATATATCCATTATCACCGCCAAAACATGAAACCATTGCTATTGAATCACGCACAATATCCATGTTGGAATTATCCGTTAAATTCATTGAGTCTCTTAACTGACAACCATTGGCATCGCTAACGATAGCCACATAATTTCCAACCCATAAGTTTCTAATGGTATCGGTTCCAATTGAATCGGGAGCAGGATACAAGCCTTCCCATTCTGGTGAAGCCCATGATGTTGAATAGATTCCATCATCTGTACCGCCTTTTATATTCGCAACATTAATGGTTCCTGTACTAGTACCACAATCGGTTTTAGTAAATTCAAATTCGAATGTTATTGAATCAGGATCAGTTAAGAATACGGAATCGACATGAGAACAAGCATTTTTATCCCAAATAGTTACATAATGCATTCCTGCTCCAAGACCTGTGGCAATAGAATCGGTTTGTCCGTTGTCCCATTCGTAAGTGTATGGGTTTGCTCCGGCAAATGGAGTACCATCAGATGGTGTTACTGAAACTGTATCAGTAAAAGCTCCAGGACATGTTGGTTCACTTATTATTGTAGTAAATGATTTTAATGAATCGGGTTGAGTAATATCAAATTGCACGATTTGCTTACAACCAGCGGCATCGGTAACTGTCACATAATTTGTTCCTGCTGTTAAAAATTGTGCATCTTCTGTTGTTTCTCCTCCGGTCCAATCAAATATATAATCTGGCGTTCCACCAGTAACTGTTATGAATGCTTTTCCATTTTTGTCACCTGCACATAATACATTTTCAGAACTATCGGCAGTTACAACGAGTGTTGAATTATCAAGAACGGTAACTGTTTTAACTAATTGACAGGAATTAGAATCTGAAATGGTTACATTATAAATGCCTGATTCCAAGCCAACAGCTGTTGCGGTTGTACTTGCTGCTAAATCATCCCATAAATATCTATATGGTTCTCCAACTGTATATGGTGTTCCACCAGTAGGTGTAACTGTGGCAGTTCCATTTGCAAAAGAACAATCGGCAGGTGTAGAATCGGTAGTTGCAGTTATTGGATTGGCTGGTTGACCAATATCAATACTATCGGTATGTAAACAATTAGCATCTCTAACATCGATATAAATGGTGCCAAATGGTAAATTGTTAGCTGTTTCCATTAAACTTAAGGTATCGTTAGTTGCCGTGTACCAAACATAAGAGTATGCTCCTGTTCCACCTGTACCAATAACTTCGGCAATACCCGTACTATCGCCAAAACATAATACATCGCTTTGACTAAGCACATCTAATAATAAAGAATCTGGCTGTTGAATTAAAACATCGCCACTTACACTACAGCTATTTACATCGGTAATAATAACATTATAAGTACTATCGCCACAAACATTTGGCAAGAATTGATCGGTACCAATTTCACCTGAAGCATCGGCCCAACTGTAAAAATAAACATTGGTACCGCCAATAACATTCACTTGAACTTCACCATCGCAGGCACTGTTACAAGTTACTTCAGAATTCATGGTAAAATCAACAATTTCTAAATCTCCTTTATCAACCATGGTTATGGTAGTGTCTAAAGAACAACTTACATCATCTAAAATGCTTACATCATAAGTGCCCACGCCCAAATTAATAAAGGGGTGAACTGTTGGTACACCATCTAACAAATAAGTATAATCAGCCGCAACCGTTCCTCCTTGAGGAGTAATTGTTATGCTACCATTTGGTGCGTCACAATCGGTAGAATCAATAGTAATATCTAGAACTGAAATTGGAGCTAATGGTTGCCCAACTTCAACAGTATCGATAGTTGTACACAAATTAAAATCGGTTACAGTAACTATGTATTCGCCTGCTGGCAAATTAAATACCGTATCATTCTCTGTAGCATTACCGTCATTCCAAACAAATTCATATGGAAGTACCCCTTGGGTAGCTTTAACGGTAACCATACCAGAGCTATCGCCATAACACAATACATTTAATGAATCCATGCTTGTTAAAATTGGGTCTGGCTCTAAAACCGAAACCGTTGCAACAGAGGTACAACCCCTATCAATATCAGTTACAGTAACCGTATGATCGCCACCACATAATAATACATTGTCAACATTTGGAATCAGAGGATTGCCCCAATCGTAGGTGTAATTTCCACTACCATTCTGAACGCTAACAATAGCATTTGCATCGCAAGAACCGTTACAACTTGTTCTTAATCCAATGGGTACTATATATGTGGTTGTTGAATTATCATTAATATCATATGCAATATCTTTTGAATCGTAAGATATGGTTCTTGCAAGCCCTGTTCCAGCATCAATATCTTTAAAGGTAATTCGTCCTCTGGTTAATTGACCTTGAGAACCACCGAAATTATCTACAATTCGTAAAGCCCAACCTCCGGCTGCAGGATCTTCACCATCAATAATATTCCAGCTATCTTCAGGATCGTATTCGCCTGTAACAGAACCTCCTGAAAAATCACATAAATTAAAGGCTCCTAAAGTACCTCCTGGGCTATTTAAACTAAAAACCAAACTATCAATAGTTCCATCGGTGGAAATATCCCAAGCATTACATCCATCAGGACCATCATTCTCAACAAAGTCGTATAATTTTATTTCTTTATCTCCATCTGGGTTTACCAAATAAAAACTTAATTGTGTAATATCGGGATGTTCGGCCCATATTGAAACATTAATTACAGTACTTGTAACATCAATTAAATAAGGAGATACTCCCCCTACCGAAGCTAACATTTCTGGATATATGCTAAGAATCATATCATCAGCTACATCGCCACACAATGTGCTTTTTGCTGTTAATGTAAGTGTAACTGTTCCGTTTGTTTGATCGCTTGAACCTGGAGTATAAATTGGGTTCAAAGCAAATTTATCATCAAAAGTTCCATCTCCATTACTTGACCATTCGGAGTAATCTCCTCCTAATAAGCCTGTAACAGATGCACCAACTATTTGATAATCGTCTATATAACAAATGGATGCATCATCGCCGGCATAAGGTAGGGGCGAAGGATTTACAGTCACATTTGAAACTGCTGCATCTTCTGCACTACAACCGGCGGCATTATCGTAATTTACGCTTACCGTTTGAGGCCCTGCGGTATTCCAGGTTACTTCTACAAAATCATCAGTAGCTGTTCCACCATCAGTAATTGTGCCTCCTGCACTTACTATCCAAACATAGTTTGATTGTAAGGCTTGAGTACTGTAATTATTTAGAGTGCTCCCTACACAAACGTCCGTTTGTTGATCAACAAAGGTAATAATTGGTAGGGCGTTAATTGTAACGTTAAAATTAGCAGAAGTTCCACTACAGGAATTTCCATCGGAATACAAAACAGTTAACACACCAGCTGCACCGGTCCATTGAACGTCAATACTTGCTAATCCGTTTGGAGAACTCAAAGTTCCACCTGTTGCAACCCAAAAATAATTGCTTTTTCCGGGTTCTGTAGTATAGGTTTCAATATCATTAAAACAAACCTCGTTTTCGCCAGTAAGAATTGTTGGTGTAGGATTGGGGTTTACGGTAACATTTGAAACCGTAGGACTAGCAGCAGGACATCCACCGGCATTGTCATAATTTACACTTACGGTTTGTGCTCCAGCTGTATTCCATGTTACTTCAACAAAATTGTCAATTCCTGTTCCACCAAGAGTTTTAGTTCCTCCGGCACTTACTGTCCATATATAATTTGATTTTAAACTTTGTGTTTCGTAACGATTTCCTATGCTTCCTACACAAGCACTTGTCACCTCTTGGATGAAAGTTGGTGTGGCACTTGGGTTCACAGTAACATTTGAAACTGCTGGTGATGCTCCATTACAACCTGCAGCATTATCGTAATTTACACTCACGGTTTGAGGTCCTGCGGTATTCCAAGTTATTTCAATAAAATTATCAGTTACTTCTCCTCCAAGATTTTTTGTTCCTCCGGCACTTACAATCCAGATGTAATTTGATTGACCTGCCTGAGTTTCGTAACGATTTCCTGTACTTCCAACGCAAGCACTTGTTACTTCAATTGGAAGAGTTGGTGTTGGTCGGGCATTTATAGTTACATTAAAGTTAGCAGAAGTTCCACTACAGGAATTTCCGTCGGTATAGGCAACGGTTAACACACCGGCTGCACCTGTCCATTGTACATCAATGGTTTCATTTCCATCACCTCCTGAAGTAATTGTACCATTGCTAACTGTCCAATCATAATTACTCATTCCGGGTTCGGTAAAATATGTTTCAACATCATTAATACAAACATCATTATCGCCTGTAATAGATGGATCCGGCAATTCATTTATAGTTAATGACATGTCATCAACAAAGTCATATATGGCAGCAGCACATGCTCCCGTACCTGAAAGGGTCATTGTTAATGTAACTGGATTGTTATCTCCAAGCACTGAATTATATGTTGGAGTAATTGTAGTTTGAGTACCAGCTGTAAAATTTCCCAAGCCATTTTTAGTCCATAAAATACTACCTGCGTTGTTTGCTGTAGCGGTTGTTACTTCAAAAGATTCCCCTTCGCATATAGCAGCATCATCGCCGGCATATCCACTGGCTTGTTTATTAAAGGTAATTAATACATTATCGATATCGGAACAAGTACCTAAAGTTTCGGTTAGTTTAAATCCATAGGTTCCATATATTTTGGTAGTTCCAGTAAGCGTAACATTTGTTACAAATGCCGATGAGTTGTTAATTGAAACTGTTCCGCCAACGGGACCTGATATTTTTACCCAATTGGCTGAAGAACCCACTTCGCTTTGAACTCCACTTAAAGTTGCTGCCGGACCACAAAAAGAAGCATCTAATCCAGCATCCGCATCAGGAACAATTCCAATGGTTAAATCAATAGTTGATGTTGCAGTACCGGCACATAAAAGATCACCTGTAACCTCCATTTTTAAAGTTACTTTTCGTGGTGATCCCATGGCTAGGTCAGTTGCTGTTGGAGTGTAAACTGGATTTTCAATGATTCGGCTATTAAAACCCGATTGATCGCCAGGGTTAGTCGTATTAGTCCAAAGAATGGAAACAGCGGCTGTTGCTTCAGCACCATCCAAATCATAGGTATCCCCTTCACAAATGGTAGTCGATGAAGGAACAATATTTGAACCAGGAGGCTGTATAAAGGTTACCTCTATGGTATCGGTATCTGAACACCCATTTTTTGTTTCTTCAACTTGAAGTTGGTATTTTCTAAAACGTGTTGGATTTGATCCTCCTAAATTAGCAACTGGCTTAACAGTAGATGCATTTGGAGTAAATGTTATGGTTCCATCGGCAAGTCCATCTAATTGGGTCCAAAAAACAGTACCACTCAATGGAGAGGTTCCTGCATCAAAAATAAAATAACTATTTGCACAAACCGAAGCATCAGCTCCTGCATTGGGTTTTGGATTTTCATTTATGGTTAAATATAATGTATCAGATACTGGAGTACACGTTCCATTTCCGGTAACAACCATTCGTAACTCAACAATGGTTCCTGCGTCAATAGCGTCCTGAATATATGTTGGTGTTAGTGTATTTGCATTTGATAAACTTCCATTTCCTTTTCCTGGCACAATGTTCCAAGCAATTCCGCCTGGAGGATAATTTGATGCTACTGCCTGACCTGCTGCAACTGTAAAATCAATGCCTTCGCAAACCTCAGAATCATACATTATTTCAGATGATGGAGCCGGTATGCTTTCTACATTTACTGGATTACTTCCATATTCTTGCATACATCCATTTCCGTCAATAACCCAAACATTGTAATCTCCTGCAGCTAAATCTGTAATTGTATTTCCATCTTGAAAATCGCCAGGACCAGAAGGATCGGGATCTCCATCTTTTATTGCCGCATAACCATAACCTGTGGTATAGGCAATAAAATTTGGTGTTCCATTAGAAACGCCTGTAATTTCAATTTCGCCGGTTAAATCAGTCTCGCAAGTACCTGTTGGTATAGCATCATCAATGGTAATTTCTAATGGCCTACCTGGAGCTGGTAAGGTGTTTTCATCATATTCATTTAAACTGTTGCCATATGGGTAAAAATAAAAGTTATCGGTAGCCACACAACCATTATTATCATAAACTTTTACAAAATAGTTATTATAACCTAAATTAGGATCGGTTGTAGGTCCTAAAAAGGAATAGTTTAAACTTTGATTGGCCCATCGCATACTATCAAGAGGAAAAGTTCCTCCAATGGTGTTGTGCGTTAACGATAAATCAGAAGCATCGGGGCAAGAAATATGCGTGTTTACAACAATTTCAGTTTGAAGTTCGTCTGGTGACCCCACTATATTACTTGCTCCTGTATTAGTATAACCTCCGGTCCATCCGGTTTCTCTAACTATAATATCATAGGTTCCGGAAGTCAAGGCAAAATCAATATTATTTCCAAATGCTTTATCAGCTTCTTCATCAGTAAGCGTATTCCATATTACAATGTAATAATTTCCTGCAGGTGCAACTACAACATTTAAATTTCCTTCTTCTCTCGATCCATCACCTGAATCGGTACCCGGATAACACAATGCATCTGTAATGGTTGGAGTAATGCTACTTATGGCTTTTATTGAAGAAGCTCCCAATAAATTATATTTCAAATCACCAGATTTAAAATTCTTTTGTCGGTCTGGAATATATATATATGATGTGCCTGCATCAAAGTCCATTGTGTTAGAGTTCTCAATAATCCAGCTTTGAGTACCAATTTCAGAACTACCAAGAGTTAATCCTTTAGCATTAGAACTGGTTGCTTCAAAGGTATAACACTCAATATTATGGCTTTGTGTATTTACAAAGCCTTTTTCAAGATAAATACCTTGTTTGGTTTTAATTTCGGAGTTTAGATCCCACGATCCAGTTCCTTCGAAAATAATATTTGATTTTAATGCTACGGGTATGTTTATGGTACTCTTATTTGAGGAAGTAAATACCATATCTCCTTTAAACTTTTTTAAAGAAGCCTTGTCATTTATTTCAAATGAACCTGCGATATAAAAAGTTTTTTTCCCTTTTAAGGCAAAATCTTTTACATCGGCATAAAAATTATTACACTTTGCCGACTCATTTATGGCAATATAACCTCCATTATTCAATGAATTATTATCGACATATACATCGGTATTTTCAGTTGGTACCGATGCTCCACCAGAACCTCCGCTTTCCAATGCCCAATGGGTTTGATCATTCCAATTTCCAGAACCAGATACCCAATAGCGTGATTCTTGGGCGTTTACATGTATCAGAGCGACAAATGTTGTTAGTAAAAGTAAAAGCTTCCTCATAGCATTAATATTGTAAATTCAAAATGTGTTCAATTAAATTAAGAAACAATGCAGCCGAACTTATTAACAGCTTGTACAAATATATAATAAAAAGCACACCATTCTTGATGGTTTTGATGATTCTTGCTATATCGTAGTTAAACGTAACAAAAATCAGAATAAAACAAATTGTTAAGTAGAACGTCAACTAAATTTTACGTTGCTTTCTAAGTTGGGTTGCTCGTTTAGTCAATAATAATAAGCGTTTGGTCTAAATCATATTTTTTATGTTTGTTTACATAAATTATACTGATTTCCATTAATAAATCTCAGTGTTTTAGTAATTGTTTTTACAGTATAGAATAACCTTTTGCGGATATAAGACTGTACTTTCTATTGATTATATTTTCTCAACCTCTTCATAATTTCCGATGAATACAAAAAGCTATTAATCACATCATCATCGGTTTTTAAAAGTTCTTCTTTTGTTCCATTCCACCACGACTGCCCTTCGTGAATAAATACCACATTATCGGATATACTTAATACGGAGTTTAAATCGTGGGTGTTAACAACAGTTGTAATACCATACTCTCTGGTAATCTCGTCAATCAAATTGTCAATCACAATGGAAGTTTGAGGATCCAATCCAGAATTTGGCTCATCGCAAAATAAATATTTTGGGTTTAATGCGATGGCTCTGGCAATAGCTGCTCTTTTTTGCATCCCTCCACTTATTTCGGAAGGAAATAAATTGTTTACTCCCGTCAAATTCACTCTATCTAAACAAAAATTAGCTCTTTTTAACTTATCCGCCCTACTTAAATTAGTAAACATATCTAAGGGATACATCACATTTTCTTCAATGGTAGCCGAATCGAACAAAGCCCCTCCCTGAAAAAGCATTCCTACTTCCTTTCTAATTTCAGTTCTGTCTTTATGCTTAAGTTGCGTGAAATCTCTGGAATCAAAATTAATAACTCCAGAATCAACCTCGTGTAAACCAACCAAAGATTTTAACAATACGGTTTTACCTGAACCACTTTTCCCAATAACCATATTAACCAAGCCCGGCTTAAAAGTTGCCGAAACATCTATAAGTACATCCTTGTTATTAAATCTCTTATTTATGCCAATCACATCAATCATGAGAGTAGAAGTTGTGTTAAAATTAAATCGAACAATAATACCAATACACTACTATATACAACGGCTCGGGTACTTGCTCTTCCAACTTCAAGCGCACCTCCTGTAACATAATATCCTTGATAAGCCGATATGCTAACAATAATAAATGCAAACACAATCGATTTTAATACCGAATAAGTGACATAATAGGGTATAAAAAATAACTGAATTCCTTGAGTATAATCTTGCACGGTTAAGGCATCGGTTAAAAATGACGAAAGCCAACCTCCACCAATGCCAACAAACATACTGATAATTACCAAAAAAGGAATAAAAAAAACAAAAGCAAAAACTTTTGGTGATACTAAAAAAGCTGATGAATTAATACCCATAATCTCCAAGGCATCAATTTGCTCCGTAACACGCATGGTGCCAATTTCTGAGGCAATACTTGAGCCCACTTTTCCGGCCAACACTAAACAAATTATTGTTGACGAAAACTCAAGGAGCATGGTATCTCTTGTTGTTAAACTTATTACATAATTTGGAACAAGCGGCGAGGTAATATTATATGCCATTTGAATAGTAATAGCGGCTCCAATAAATAAGGAAACCAAAGCAATGATTCCTGCAGAACTAACCCCTAACTTATATACCTCTTTTGCAAACTGCTTAAACCAAATGCCATGTTTTTCTGGTTTTGAAAATATTTTGCCAACAAAAACAAAATAGCGACCTAAATGAAATAATAAATTCATAGTACACTGTTTTACATGCAAAGTATCAAAATACTTATCAATTATCAAAAAAGTTTACCCAAATAAAAATTATTATATTTGTCATAATTAACAAAACCCTTTAAAATCGTTTTAAAAAAAAAGTACAAATTATGGATAAAAATTTATATTGTGTAATTATGGCTGGTGGAACTGGAACAAGGTTTTGGCCAATTAGTCGATCGAAATTTCCCAAACAATTTATTGATATTCTAGGGGTAGGTAAAACCTTGCTTCAACAAACCTTTGATAGATTTGCTCACATTTGCCCAAAAGAAAACATATATATTGTAACTAGTTCGGAATACAAAGACTTAACGCTTGAACAGCTACCTGAAATAAAAGAGGATCAGGTTTTGCTGGAGCCAGCACGCAGAAATACAGCTCCTTGTGTTTTATATGCCAATTTTAGAATTCAAAGCATAAATCCAAACGCTCAAATAGTTGTGGCACCCTCTGATCATTTAATATTAAATGAAGCTAAATTTGTTAAAACAATACAAAATGCCTTTGATTTTGTACGTTTAAACGATAGTCTACTTACCTTAGGAATTGAACCCAGCAGACCCGACACAGGCTATGGTTACATTCAAATAAATAAGGATGATAAAACCGACCACAATCATGGGACTAAAAAAGTAAAAACCTTTACTGAAAAACCTGATTTAGAATTAGCCAAATTCTTTGTTAAAAGTGGTGAGTTTTTCTGGAATTCAGGAATTTTTATTTGGTCACTTAAAACCATTCAAGACTCTTTTGAAAAACATCTTCCAGAAATGTATCAATTATTTGATGAAAGTGTTAGTAGTTTTGGTACCGATGAGGAGCCCAAAGCTATTGAAAACATTTATCCAGCCTGCTCAAACATCTCTATCGATTATGGTATTATGGAAAAATCATCGAATGTTTTTGTTTTGGGTGCTGAATTTGGATGGTCTGATTTAGGCACATGGACTTCGTTGTTTGAACACACATTAAAAACAAATGACAACAATGCCATTACAAGTAATGATGTTTTTGTGTATAACACAACAGACTCTGTTATTAAAGCCCCAGAAGGAAAATTAGTAGTAGTTCAAGGATTAAAAAATTATATTGTTGTTGATACGCCAGACGCTTTACTTATATGCGATAAGAAGGAAGAGCAACAAATAAAATTATTTGTGAACGATATTAAATCAAAAAAAGAAGATACTTACATATAAAAATATAAAGTTAACTATCGCCGAGGCAAGCCTCAAAGAATTCTTTTGAATAAAAAAAATAGCCGGTTGAAATTCAAGCGGCTATTTTTTTTATTTTATATCAATATTCTAGTAATTCCACAAATCCTGTTCGTAATTCGAAATTCTATCTTTAATTCGTTGTGCCTCCAATAAACTTTGGATTCCCATGGTATAATCTGCTATCCCTCTATCATCATGAACGTTGGTTTCTCTAACAATAAAGCTATTAAACTTTCTTTTAAAGAAAATATCGTCAAAGGTTCTTCGTTCGGCATCGTTAAATTCGTTGAAAACCTCATGGTTAGCAAAAATTCTCCTTGCTTCGGGAAAATAAATCCAAAATACTGGTGAAATTCTCATTTCAACATCACCACCCCCACCTTGATCATCTTTTGTATAAAATCTTATGGGACAAATTCCAATAATTCTAACATCCATAACCGAATGTTGGCGATCAAAAAACCAATCTTCTTTTAAAATATATTGTTTTATCTCTGAACTATTTATTTCAGGTTTAATTTCCTTGGTTACCTCATTTCCATTTTCATCAGTATATGAAATAGTCTGTGGTACTGAACCAAAAGCTACTTCAATCTGGCTTCGAGTAATAGGCTGTGTAAACCTGTCATCATCGGCAGAGTATGGTGTAATACCTTCGGTATTTATTCCCCATAACATTAAATCAATTAGGCTCATTCTATCTCCAATTCGTGTTTTTGGATAATATAATGGATGATTAATTTTTTCGCGTAAATCAATTACCCGCCAGATACGTTTTGTCCACATTACATCCCCTTCTCTTAAAAATTTATACGGAGCTGCTTTTCTAGCCGGAACGTGCTCTTTAACATAAATACCATCAAGCACTTGTGCTTTACTTTCAGTATTGTTAGTAAAAAGCAAAGCAAACATGATTACAGGAATTATTAAGTACTTTTTCATAATCAAATTATTTTAGTTTAAAAACAATCGGCGACAGTGGTTTATCAATCCCATCAGGCCCTTTTGCTTCAATATTTTCTATGGTTATTCTCGATCCTCTTTTTGCCGCTTTAATAGCGCCCTTTTGTTCATTTGTAAATTGACTGCCTTTTGAAATGTACTCTCTTGTGTAAATACCATCTTGGGCTACCAAAGTAAATTTAGTTATTACAAATTTCAAATCAAATACAAAATCTTCTAATTCAGCATATACACTAGGCGCATTTGAAAGCATTGCCTGTGATATTGATCCACTGGCTTGTCCCATAACTTTTGCAATGGGCGATGGAACCGTTTTAATTCTAAACTCCATAGCACCCATTGATTTTTGAGTACCGTTAATGTCGGCGTAAACCTGAACAGATACATTACCTGTGCGTTTAGTAGGTTTTACAATATAACCATCTTTTACTTTATTTATTGTTGCTCCACTGGCAATTCTCGGTTTTATATCATTGGCAGGAATCCCGGGAACAGAAATTGCCACCGGATTTTCGATACCATAATAAAAAACATTCATTTTTGTAGGAGAAACAACTAAACTAGGAATCGCTACTTGGTATGATTCTTTAAAAGGATACATCTGTATTCCCCCATCTGGTGCTGTTATTCTAATTAAACCTCCCCACTCCTTAGTTCCCGTAGAACTAGTATTTACCTTATATTTTCCTCTTCCACCTTCAACAATTAATGAATCATAGGATCCGACCATATTAAAAGTCCCATCCTCATTTTCTTTATAATTACCCACTAAAATACTTGGAGCCTGAGTTGAATCGTAAGCTGCAAGAAATACATCAGCGGCATATTCACTTCCTTTTAGAATATAACTTGAATTTGGGATGACTGTTGCGGCCATTGCATTAACTTTAAAATCACCGGCCGTAATTTGGTTAAATAAGTAATTAGCAACATCCGTCTCCATATTTTTTACATCAGTCTGTAATTTTGATAATATCACAAAATCAGCAATTAAAGGAATATGCTCAAACGTTGCACTTACCCAGCTGTGAGGGGCTCCACCCTCAGGATCTGGATGATCATGTGTTTCTAAAACCACTTCAATGTTGTGTCTCAATTCTTTCTCACTTTTAGGTATTCTTTCTAAAAGTAATTCTTGGTATTCATTAATTGCTTTTTTAATTTCAACACCATGTTTTTTACCCAATTCCCCAAAATACTCTCCTCCTTTATCAATATTGTCTTTTTGATCAAGTAATTTAATATTAAATTCACCACTAGCAACCGCAGGGGCTTCTGGTCCTTCAGCATAAACAGCTAAACCCATTTTGTGTCCCTCAAGCATTTTGAATAATTCTTCAGCACTTTTTCTAACCTTATTTGCTTCTTCCATCCATTCACCCACCTTATCAGGATTCAACGTATGTTGTTTTTCAAATTCTTGATAGAGCTTTTCATTCTTCGATTCATAGTTTTTTATTGTCTTTTCAAGACTTTCTCCAACTAGAATAAAAGAATTTAATACATCCTTTGAAACATTAAGCGCCATTAATGCAGTTAAGAAGAGGTACATCAGACCTATCATCTTCTGCCGTGGGGTTTCCTTACCGTGACCCATACAATTATGTTACTTTATTTATTAAAATTAATGGATGAAAGCATATTTCCATAAATACTGTTTAATGAAGATATGTTTTTTTCTAACTCTTGTACACCTTCATTTAATTTATTTGTATTCTCTACGGTTTCTTTTATATTATTTACCATATTTCCTACCCCTTCATAATATTTGCTTGAGGATTCAATATGTCCTTTTACATTGTTCACTTGAAGTTCATAAACAGCATTTAATGCTGCTAAATTAGAGTTTAAACCACCCAGCTTTTCTGTATATGCCGTTCCTTCATTTCCAATGGTGTTTATTTCTTGTGTTAATTTTTCGGCAAAATTTGTATAAGCCTCACTTAATCTTTCGTTTGTAGAATTAAATGTTTCAGCTGATTTTGAATAAGAATCAGACAAGTGAGATACTGATTCTCCAAGCACTTCAGCAGATTTCTGATAAGTTTCATCTAATTTTCCAACAGAAACGGTAGCACCTTGAACCTTTTCAACAAAATCTTTTGCTGCCACACTAGCATCGGATAGATCGGCTAATTTTGCTGCAGTATTACTTAAATTATTTAATCCTTCACCAAGCTTATCAAAAATTTCAGAACCAATTTCTGATTTTTCTAATAATTCATCAAATCTAGCAAGAGCCGATGGACTACCTCCACCAATTATTACAGGACCACCGCCACCGCCACCAGTAAATTGTTGACCACCTTCAACAGGCTGACCTGTTCCTGCACCAGCTCCACCAACCACACCTCCAATAACTCCTCCAACAACGCCTCCAACAACTTGTGGCATATCATGAGCTCTATCAAATCGGCGTACCGTTGATTCATCCTCATCAAACTCATCCGACAAACCGGCTAATTCTGGGTAAACCAAGGTCCAATCAAGTTCTTCGTGAAGTGGTTCAAAGCCAGAGAAAAAGAATATCATAGCCTCAACCAACAGCCCTATGGTAAGCATTAATGAAGATCCTGGCAAGTGCAATATTTTAAAAAGAGCACCAATTAATACAACAGAGGCTCCCCATCCATAAACATACTTCATGAAATTTTTATAGCCCTTACTCTCAACTAACTCTAATATACTTACCATGGTTCAACAATTTATTAAATACTTTTTAATATACGTTTGATTTTGCTCCACTAAGATCTTGTCCTAAATAAGACCTAACACATCTAAACCCTATATAAGCTTTAGCAGTATCCTGATATTCGTATGTTCTCGTACCATTTTGAAGGTAATAGCCTATATCTTTCCAAGAACCTCCTCTAACAACTTTTCTTTTCATTGCTGGTGGATCATCAGGCAATGCGTTATATTTATAATATGGGTTCATATCATGAGTGAAACTATAAGCACTTTCATCAAAGGCATTAGCGGTCCATTCTGCAACATTTCCTCCCATATCATATATGCCATAATCATTTGCTTCATATATCGCAACTTCAACGGTATGCAATCCTCCATCAGCCACATAATCGCCTCTCAATGGTTTAAAGTTAGCCAAGAAACAACCTTGGTCGTTTCTTGTATAAGGTCCTCCCCAAGGATAAACCGCTAAATCAAGACCACCACGTGCAGCATATTCCCATTCCGATTCCATAGGCAATCTATAATCTTGAACAAAGTACTGACCCACCGATGATAAATAGGCATTCATATAAGAAGTTCTCCAATTTGCAAATGCCGTGGCTTGTTTCCAGTTAACACCAACCACAGGATAATTATCATAGGCCGAATGCCAAAAATACATATTTGCCATTGGCTCATTATATGAATATGAAAAATCACTTATCCAACAAAGTGTATCTGGATAAACATTAACCATATCGCGCATAATAAATGATGATCTATCTTTTATTGGAGTCCTTTTTCCGTCTAAACCAACAATTTCACCATCGTATTGTCCGGTTTTATAATTGTAATGTCTTCTGTTTTCATTTTCAAAAGTGAATTTTTGTGCCGCCTGTTTGTAATCAATCCAAAAATATTCATAATTCAATTTTCTTGGGTCAATATTTTTCCTTCTATAAAATCTTTCATGCTCAGGATAGAACATATCTTCTAAAATTTCATTTTGTTCTTGATCATCCCATAAAATCTCGAGCTCCCAATTTATAAAAGGCGGGTCTATTTCTTCCCCATATTGATCTTCGGATATTAAGTATTCATCAATTTGCTCACCTAACATTCTGTAAGCCAACGAATCTCTTACCCAAAACACAAACTGACGATATTCATTATTGGTGATTTCAGTCTCATCCATCCAAAAGGATGCAATTGACACATTTTTTGATGTCGCAGTTGAAGACCAGGGTACGTCCTGATCATTTGGTCCCATACGATAGCTACCTTTTTCTACTAGTACCATCCCTGTGGGTGGAGCATTAAACCAAGGTGCTCTGTCCTGTACTCCCGTAAGTTCCCCATTGTCATAACTTGCACAACTGGCAAAAATTATTATCACGGCACTCAAAATTGCAAGTTTTTTCATAGTCTATCCGTATATTATTAAAATATAAAAATGAGCAAAATAAATTAAAAAAACAAATCTAAAGAAACCTCACACTTTTATATTTACGGTTATCCTTATCAATGTCTAAACTAAAAGAGTATCCTACCATAAACTCAAACGAACCCTTACTCGCATTTATTATACGCGAAGTGGTAAAGTCGTAAGCAACCGCAACTTCAATACCACTGGGTAAGTCAACACCCGCCAAAATTGAAATTGCGTCTGTTGGTTTATAAGCAAGTCCTCCAAAAAATCTTTTATTATATGTTAATATTCCTGATGCACTCCATTGTGTGGATGCAAAGTCGGAAGCAATAAATATTCCAGGTTGTAGTGAAAATAATGGATTTGCCAATTGATAATCGTAACCAGTACTAATAAAAAATTGGGTACCATAACTAAAAACAGCATCTCCTGTTGCCTCAGTTCCCTCAGCGTTAATATATTTTAGATTGCTGCTAAACAAATTTCTTCCTGAGATACTTAAAAACAAATTATCTGATTTATAAAATAATCCTAAATTTAAATCCAATGCTAAGGGCTTATTTGAAGCTCCAGCAGGTATGGCAGCATCTGAGCTTCCATCTCCACCACTTGAAGTAATAAAAGTACCATCCAAACTTTGATTTATCATATTTAAACCTGCTCCTATTCCTAAATCGCCCTGCATAAAACTTTTTCTATAGGCATACGAAATATTTAGCCCAGTGTTACTAAAATAACCAATTTGGTCAGTAATTATCGAAATTCCAGCGCCATGATGTTGCCCAAAAAGTTTAAATGGCATATCAATACTAAAGGTAAATGCATTTGGAGTTCCTGGCATGCCCATCCATTGATTTCTATTTAATCCTTTGGCTTCTATTTCATTACCATCGCCGGCATAACCAGGGTTATAGTACATGTGGTTAAACATGTTTAAACTAGAATAATTGTCGTTTTGTGCAAATAATCCACAAAAAACAACACTTAAAAATATAGTTACTAATAATCTATTCATCTGATTATATTGTCTTCTTCCATTTATGCGCTTACAATGGTAAAATAAATAAAAATAATCTCGTCAAACAAGTTTAATTACTTATTTGCTTGTAATAAACGGTATAAATTTAGAAGTATTGTAAATATAGGGTTTTAATCCAATTGTTTACTAAAGTTTTTCCAAATTCTATCGGGTATTTCACCCATGCATGTCGCTCTATAATCCTTTTCAGAACAAGCAATTACTTTACTCACGTTATTTTTTTTCGTTGGAATTTCTACCCAAAATCGGTTATTTTGAGGATTCTGATAAAATATTAATTCCGAATCGGGTTTTTCAATCTTTACAAATATTTTTTTATACGATGCTACCGATTTAACGGGATAATCTCCCTTACGCTGACTTACACCATATATAAAATGCCACATAAGTTGTGCAATTAAGTGGGCGCTTTGTCCATTTGCATCCTTACTACTGTCATATTCCGAAATATGAAAACTCATTAACTTATCACTTAAGCCAGATAAGTTTGCCAGTTGACAAGCCTCCTCGTTATACAAACCATTTGGACTTGTAAAAGTGCTTGCCGGGCAATCAGCCTGGCGGATAACAGACAGATCAAAGGAAACCATATCAGCATCGCGTAAAACAGGTTCAATTAATGAAAAGTTATTTCGAATCAAACCCAAACGGTAATACCAATTCCCGGTGCTTTCAAATTCACTTAATTGCTTTTGCGAAACAAAATACGATTGATATCCAGCCACACTTATGATTGAATTATTATTTATTGCCAGTTCTTTAAAAAAGTTTTTTGAATGCAAATGTTTTGATCCCGAATCAAATCTGGAATCGATAACAACGCATTCGGGTTGCTCTTTTTGAAAAACCTTAAATATTGGAACCGATAAATCTTGGGTCCCTCCAAAAAATAGTGGAATAATATTCTTGTCCATCAAGTATTTTGAAACAAACTCAATTGAAGCATAGGTATCTTTAACTGTTTTACCAGTTTTTAAATTCCCCAAATCTGAAATATTAAGGTTTTTAAATGCCGACAACTGATACAAATATCTCCTTACTTGCTGAAGATCTGAGGGTTCAACTTTTTCAAAGGCATTTCTGGTCTCGCTTAGCCCAATTAATGCAATTTTAGAGCCCTCAAAGTTTTTTAAACTAATTTCCGATCCAATAAAACCATTACTAATTTCAAAGCTTGAAACAAACTTTGATTTTATTGGATCGAAATAATTTGAGAGTTCTTTCATTTTTATTTTGTTTTCTTTTTAGTTGTTTTCTTTGTTGCAGGTGTTTTGGCAATAATTTCCAAACATTCTTCCTTAGTTAAGTCTTTAGCCTCTTTTGCATCCTTCCCTTTCGGAAGCCTATAATTAACTTTATTAAAGGTAATATAAGCTCCATATCTACCATTTAACAATTGAATTTCACCTTTTTCAGTTTCAAATGAATTGATAAACTTATTTCTGTCAACTTCGCGCTTTTCCTCAATTAATTCAATGGCTCTTGCTAATTCAACCGTATATGGATCGTCAATGTCTTTCTTTAAAGATACGAATTTACTATCATGTCGCACATAGGGTCCAAATCTACCTATGGCTGCTACTACTTTTTTGTCTTCGTATAAACCCAAATCGCGAGGCAGTTTGAATAATTCTAAGGCTTCTTCCATCGTAATGGTTTCCAAATGTTGATCTCTGCGCAATGCGGCATACTTAGGCTTTTCCTCATCCTCATTTTCACCTATTTGAGCCATCGGACCATAACGACCAATTTTTACAACCAGAGGTTTTCCGCTTGTAGGATCTTCTCCCAAATGGCGTTCACCACTCTTTCTTCCCGATATCTCAAGAGCCGTTGTAATACTTGCATGAAATGGAGTATAAAAACGATCAATCATTTCTTGCCACACAACATCTCCCTCTGCAATGTCATCAAATTCTTTTTCAACCTCAGCTGTGAAATTAAAATCCAAAATTTTAGGAAACTGCTCCAATAAATAATCAGTTACCACTATACCTATGTCTGTGGGAAATAATTTGCTTTTTTCGGTTCCAAAAGTTTCAGTTTTATCGAAATTCGTAACCTTCCCATTTTCCAGAATTACCTGTTTAAAATTTCTTTCTTTTCCAGGTCGGTCTTCCTTAATTACATAGCCCCTGTTTTGAATGGTTGAAATAGTTGGCGCATAAGTCGACGGACGTCCTATACCAAGCTCTTCTAATTTGCGAACCAGGCTAGCTTCTGTGAATCTTAGAGGATTCAAGGTGAATTTTTGTGTGGCAACAATATCTTTGTATTTCAATGATTGACCAATGCTTATTGCCGGCAATAAACCTTTTCCTTCATCTTCCTCATCCTCATCGGTTGATTCAATATAAACTTTTAAAAACCCATCGAATTTTATCATCTCACCATTTGCGGTAAAACGATGTTCACTGCCCGAAACATCAATATTTATAGTGGTTTTTTCTAACACCGCATCACTCATTAACGAAGCAATCGTGCGTTTCCAAATTAATTCATAAAGTCTTTTCTCGCTAGCATTTCCAGCAGTTGTCGATTTGTTCAGATCTGTTGGACGAATCGCTTCGTGAGCTTCTTGTGCGCCTTTACTCTTGGTTTTATATTTTCTAATTTTCAAATATTCTTCGCCAAACTGCTCTTTAATTTCAGCAGCAGCACCAGCAACGGCAGTATCTGAAAGATTTACAGAATCGGTTCTCATATAAGAAATTTTTCCAGCCTCGTATAAACGCTGTGCAACAGTCATGGTTTGCGAAACAGAAAAACCAAATTTTCTACTGGCTTCTTGCTGTAATGTTGAGGTTGTAAAAGGAGCTGCAGGTGTTCGTTTTGCAGGCTTTTTAACAATGTCAGAAACTTTATATTCAGCGCCATTGCAATGATTTAAAAATGCAGTTGCTTCAGCTTCGCTTGTAAATCTTTTATTTAACTCTGACTTTAATTCAATGGCTTTTCCATCTGTTTCGTTAAATAGTCCAGTAACTCTAAACGAAGACTTCGATTGAAAGGACATTATTTCGCGCTCACGCTCAACCAATAAACGCACAGATACCGATTGAACTCGACCTGCAGAAAGCGATGGCTTTACTTTTTTCCACAATACCGGAGATAATTCAAAACCTACCAATCGATCTAACACGCGCCTTGCTTGCTGTGCATTAACCAAATTATAATCTATCTCTCTGGGATTATTTATCGCATTTAAAATAGCATCTTTCGTAATTTCATGAAAAACAATTCGTTTCGTTTTACTTGCATCTAATTTAAGCTCTTCGTATAAATGCCAGGCAATAGCCTCTCCCTCGCGGTCTTCATCGGAAGCTAACCAAACCATTTTAGCGTCTTTAGCAAGTTTCTTAAGTTCTGTTACAACTTTCTTTTTATCGGTCGATACTTGATAATTGGGCTGATAATTATTTTTTATATCAATCCCAAAATCCTTTTTAGCCAAATCACGAATATGACCAAAACTTGATGTCACCATATAACCTTTCCCTAAAAACTTTTCAATTGTTTTTGCTTTTGCAGGGGACTCCACTATTACCAAATTCTCAAGCATGCTTATATAAATTTATGTCGTAATTTTTCGCAAAATAAATCATTTAGAATCGTAACATCAAAATAAATTTTCTCTGCTCAACATAATTATTTACCAAAAGGTTTCGTTTATATAGCTATTAACAGCATACTGCTAAGGGGCTGTGTAAATATTTTCACGATCGTTTTTAGCGATAAAAAAAAATTACTTTACATGTATAATTAAGATAGGATTAGTACTTTTATGCCAAAATCAGTAAAAAATACATTTATGATTTCAAATAGCTTTGCTTCGTTTAAAAATCGTTTTATTGGTTGGTCTCTTGTTATTTTTCCAATATTGCTATTAATTATACTTTTTTATAATATCTCAGTTGGCAATTTAGGTTTTATGCCCACTTTTGAGGAATTAGAAAACCCCAATAGTAATTTAGCTACTGAAGTTTACACCGCTGATAGTGTAATTCTGGGAACCTTTTTTTACAACGAAAATCGTTCGAAAACAGAGTTTTCAGAACTTTCACCCTATCTACCCGACGCTCTTGTGTCTACCGAAGATGAACGTTTTTATAAGCATTCGGGAATAGATTTTCGAGGTTTGGCCAGAGTTGTGGTAAAAACTATTTTGGGTGGAGATTCCAGTTCTGGCGGAGGAAGTACTATAACCCAACAATTAGCAAAAAACCTTTTCCCAAGAGAAAACTTCAGTAATCCGGTTCAAATTGTAAACAGAAAATTAAGAGAGTGGGTAATTGCTATTAAACTCGAGAAAAGCTACACTAAACAAGAAATAATTGCCATGTATTTTAATCAGTTCGATTTTTTGAATTTAGCTGTTGGCATAAAATCAGCATCAAAAGTTTACTTTAATAGCAACCCCAACGAATTAAAAATTGAAGAAGCCGCTATGTTGGTAGGAATGGCAAAAAATCCTTCATTTTATAATCCTTTACGAAGACTTGATACCACAACGCATAGAAGAAATGTGGTATTGGCTCAAATGATGCGAAATAATAAAATTTCTCAAGCTCAATTTGATTCTCTAAAAAACCTACCCATAAAACTACAATATCAAAAAGTAGATCACAAATTAGGCTCTGCCACATATTTTAGAGAATATTTGCGCTTATGCATGAATAATAATAAACCAGACAGTGAAAATTATTATAATCAACAATCGTTTATTGAAGATTCCGTTGAATGGCAAACCAATCCCCTATTTGGCTGGTGCAAAAAAAACAAAAAACCCGACGGAACAAATTATGATATTTACAGAGATGGTTTAAGAATATACACAACTCTTAATTCCAAAATGCAAGTATATGCCGAAGAAGCTATTAAAGAACATTTAATGCTCAACTTACAAGTTGCATTCGACAATGAAAAAGCATATCAAAAAACGGCTCCATTTTCAAAGGATTTAACCGAAGAACAAGTGGAAAACATTCTCAAAGTAGGGATGAAAAGAAGCGAAAGATATCGGGTATTGAACAATAGTAAATTATCTAAGGATTCCATTGAGCAAAATTTCAATACACCCGCCGAAATGACCGTTTTTAGTTGGGCTGGAGAAATTGACACAGTAATGACTCCTATGGATTCCATTAGATATTACAAGCACTTTTTACAGTCTGGTTTTATGTCAATGGATCCAAAAACGGGTCATGTAAAAGCTTATGTTGCTGGCATCGATTACCGTCATTTTCAATACGATCATATAACCCAGGCAAAACGACAAATCGGTTCAACCTTTAAACCATTTCTATATACCTTAGCTATGCAAAACGGCTATTCTCCCTGCGAATTGGTGCCAAATACACCAGTTACTATTACCGACCCAACCACAGGCGTTCAATGGACTCCAGAAAGTGGAAGTCGTAAAGAATGGGACAGAAAAATGGTTTCATTACGCTTTGGATTACGCCATTCATTAAATAACATTACGGCTTGGTTAATGAGTAAATTTTATCCCAAAGCGGTTATCGATATTGCCCGTTTAATGGGTGTAACAAGCGAAATACCTGAAGTGCTTTCTATTGCCTTGGGTGTTGCCGATTTAACCCTTTATGAAATGGTTGGTGCTTATAGTACCTATGCAAATAAAGGGGTTTATACGAAACCTATTTTTGTGAGCAGAATTGAAGATAAAAATGGGAATGTATTAGCCACTTTTAAAGCTCCTAATAAAGAAGCTATTAGTGAAAATACGGCATATTTAATGTTAGGAATGTTAGAGGGTGTTTATCGAGATGGAACAGCATCATGGTTGTGGTCAGATAATCATCCTTATAAAATTCATGCTCATATTGCCGCTAAAACAGGTACCACTCAAAACCAGTCTGATGGTTGGTTTATGGGAATTACACCAAAATTAGTTTCGGGTGTTTGGACCGGTGCTGAAGACAGAGCCACTCATTTTGATGGCATTCACCTAGGTCAGGGAGCAAATATGGCATTACCTATTTGGGCCTTATATATGAATAAAATTTATGCCGATAGCACTTTGAATATAACAAAAGAAGATGACTTTGAAGCTCCCGAAGGATTAAATATTGACTTAGATTGCATTGATATTTATGACGAAAATAACAAAGACAATTTTATTGATTCCCAATCTGAGTTTTTTAACTAAATAACTTATTAAATACGTGCTCAACTTTATCAACCTCAATTACTTCGATTGAGGTTTTTTTTGTCATTTCTTTTCCTTGCATAGGAATAAATATTCTTTTGAAACCAAGCTTTTCAGCTTCTGAAATACGCTGATCAATACGTTGGGCTTGTCTTATTTCGCCAGATAAACCAACCTCCCCAACAAAGCAAGTTTGTAAAGTAATTGCCCTATCAACATCCGATGATAATATGGCACAAATAACCGCTAAATCGATGGCCGTATCTTTAACTTTTAGCCCTCCTGCCAAATTTAAAAATACATCTTTGGTCGAAAGTTTAAATCCTACGCGCTTTTCAAGAACGGCTAATAACATATTTAATCTTTTCGCATCAAATCCTGTAGACGATCTTTGGGGAGTTCCATAAGCTGCAGTGCTAACTAAAGCTTGTACTTCGACAAGAAATGCCCTTGCTCCTTCAATAGTAGAACAAATAGAAATACCACTGTATTGCTCAGCATGGTGACTCATTAACATTTCTGATGGATTTTTCACTTCCTGCAAACCATTTTGCTGCATTTCGTAAATACCCATTTCGGTTGTCGATCCAAACCTGTTCTTAAAAGCTCTTAGTATTCTATAATTAAAATTGTTATCCCCTTCAAATTGTAAAACCGTATCAACAATGTGCTCCAGCACTTTTGGTCCAGCAATAGAACCATCTTTTGTAATATGTCCAACCAATATTATGGGAACTGAATTTTCCTTGGCATATTCCAATAACCTATTTGCACTCTCCCTAATTTGAGTAACCGTTCCAGCAGATGATTCAACGTGTTCTACACGCAAGGTCTGTATCGAATCAATAATTATTAATTCGGGTTTTATATTTTTTGCATGGTTGATAATATTCTCGGTAAGTATCTCCGAGAGAAAATATATTTCTTCGTTGCCACTTTTTAAACGCTCCGACCGTAGTTTTATTTGTTCAGCATTTTCTTCGCCCGAAACATATAACACTTTACAAGATATTTGTTGTGCAACTTGCAGTAAAAGAGTAGATTTTCCTATTCCAGGTTCGCCACCTAATAAAATAACCGAGCCTTTTACAATTCCCCCTCCAAGTACACGGTCAAATTCATTATTTGATGTGCTTAATCGTGAATAATTAGAATTCTCAATGGCGTTTATTAAGATGGGTTTATTCCCTGTAAAGTTAGTTTGCGAAAATATTCCGGGAGATTTTGAAGAAATAATAATTTCTTCTTCATAGGTATTCCATTCATTGCATGAGGGGCATTTTCCTATCCATTTTGGCGATTTTGCTCCACAATTTTGGCAAACATAAGCAGTTTTTTGTTTTGCCATTAATCTCTTTTAACGAGCTCTATCCTTAAAAAAATGGATGATTCCGGATCTTCTAAATCAGCTGTCTCAGGATGTTTTGTTTTGGTAACCTTACAATTTGTTTTGTCTAAAACATCTATCCAATATTCGCCTTCTATCAATCCTAGGGCTGTAGTATAACCTGAATAATCATCATCAAAATTATAAATTGAAAACGCCGATCCATCAATATCATACCTGTATTTAGTAGTTGTAACGACCACTCCGGTATCCTGCTGCTTGCTTACAATAATATCAATTTCGTTGGTAACATAAAAAACCCACTCTGTTTTATCTCCTACCACAGGTTTAGTAAATGCAATTTGTTCCCAGGTCCCAATTAATTTAGATTGTTGACTTCCTCTGCATCCAACAAGAAGCAAAACTGCAAATAAAAAAAGTGAGGTATATATATACTTCTTCATCATCTTATATTATAAAAATTAAAAAGTGTAATAAACAAAAATAGCAAAAAAATTACAACCCACCTTCTTGAATTATTTTTGAAGATGAATAACCATCAACAAAATCAATTGTTTGTACTATTCCGCCTGCTTTTTGTACAATATCGTAACCTACAATATCTTCTATCTGATAATCACCTCCCTTAACCAATATGTCAGGTTTTATATTTGATATAAGTCCAAATGGAGTGTCTTCATCAAAAATAATTATTCCATCAATAAATATGAGTGATGCGAGTAAAATTGCGCGTTCCATTTCTCCATTAATCGGTCTGTTTTTTCCTTTTAATCTTTTTACTGAATTGTCGGAATTTAAGCCAATTATAAGCTTTGATCCCAAATCAGCAGCTTTTGATAAATAGTTAATGTGCCCATAATGAACAATATCAAAACAACCATTCGTAAAGACAATGGTGTCGCCATTAAATCGCCAATAAGAAAGAAGCCGGTCTATTTGATCCGGCTTTATAATTTTATTTTCAATTTTTTCAAAGAAATTCATTATAAAACAGAATTTGTAGCTACATCAGGAAAAATAAAAGATGGCTTAAAGATTTTTGCCTCTTCAAAATCCATGCTGGCATACGATATAATTATAATTATATCATCTACCTGAACCCTTCGGGCAGCAGGGCCATTTAAACAGATTGCTCCAGAGCCTCTTCCTCCTTTTATCACGTAAGTTTCAAAGCGCTCGCCATTATTTATATTTACAATTTGAACTTTTTCGTTCTCAATAATATTCGATGCATCCATTAAATCTTCATCAATAGTAATACTACCAACATATTGCAAGTTAGCTTCTGTTACCCTTACCTTATGAATTTTTGACTTTACAACCTCAATATTCATTTCTTTATAATTTTTACGCAACAAATTTACGAATTATATATGATATTATCTATTAATCTTACCTTACCAGCCCACACTGCTATACAAGCTATCGCATTTTTTGAACTATCAAAAGATTCAATTGGCAAAAGCGTTCTATGGTCAACAATTTCAAAATACTCTAATTTTAACAATTCTGTTTTATTTATTTGTTGATTAACCCAACTCTTTAGCTCTTTAACATTTAAAAAGTCTTTTTGGTTTTTCGATTCACTAATTGTGTTGAATATTTCACAAGCAATTTCACGATATTTCTTTTCAAGAAGCCTGTTTCTTGAACTCATTGCAAGCCCATCGGTCTCTCTAATTATGGGTGCTGAAATAATTTCAATAGAAAAATTCAATTTTTCAACCATTTTTTTTATTATCGCAACTTGCTGAAAATCTTTTTGCCCAAAAATGGCTTTATGAGGTTTTACAATATCAAACAATTTGCTTACCACCTGAGCTACCCCATTAAAATGCCCTGGCCTATGTTCTCCCTCCATCACTTTATCAATCCCGTCAAAGTCAAAAACCCTTGTATCAGGCTCCGGATAAATTTCTTCAACACTTGGTATAAAAACCACAGTGCATCTTTCAGCTAATAATTCAAGGTCCGAATCAATATCTCTTGGATAATTTTTTAAATCACTTGAATCGTTAAATTGATTCGGATTAACAAATACACTAACCACTGAAATGTCGCACAACTTTGATGAAAGATCAACTAAAGATACATGCCCTCGATGCAAAGCACCCATAGTTGGAACAAATCCAATGGTTTTATTATGCTTCCTTTGAATCTCAAGATATTCAATTAAATCTTCTTTCTTATAATAAATCTGCATTCAATATTCTTTATAAAAATTGCATGCAAAAGAAACTTAAAAATGAATTATATCAAAAAAAATAACAAAAAAAGTCACAATATTAAGAACTTATACCTCGAAGCATAAAGTATATCTGGTTGAGATTAAATAATATTTTTACTACCTTTGCACGATCAAAATAATCAAATATTAAATGGAAAAGAAAAAAGTATTGTTTATTTCGCAAGAAATTACTCCTTACTTACCTGATAGTGAAATCGCAAGAATTGGAAGAGAATTGCCACAAGGCATTCAAGAAAGAGGGAAAGAGATCAGAACTTTTATGCCAAAGTTTGGCAGTATTAATGAACGTAGAAATCAGTTGCATGAAGTAATCAGGCTTTCTGGAATGAACTTGATTATTGATGATACCGATCATCCGTTAATTATTAAAGTTGCTTCAATTCAAGCAGCAAGAATGCAGGTTTATTTTATCGACAATGAAGACTATTTTCAAAGAAAGTACGTTCTAAACGATAAAAATGGTGCGTTCTTTAAAGATAATGACGAAAGAGCTATATTTTTTGCTCGAGGAGTTCTTGAAACCGTTCAAAAATTAAGATGGTCTCCTGATATAATTCACTGTCATGGTTGGTTTACTAGTTTGATTCCTTTATATATAAAAAATACATATAAAGACAATCCCTTGTTTTCAGATACAAAAATAGTGTACTCGGTATATAATGATGAATTTGTAAACAACTTAGACGGAAAATTCAAAGACAAATTAATTCTTGATGGAATTCCTGCTGAAAGTTTAAAATCAATTGAAACTCCAAGTTTCGAGAATTTAACAAAACTTGCAGTTGAAAACTCCGATGGCATTATTTTTGGAAGCGCTGATTTAAATAAACCAGTTGAAGACTATGCAACAAATACTAAAAAACCTATTCTTACCTATAAAAATTCAGACGAATATGTGGATGCATATTCCTCATTTTATGATGAATTATTATCATAGTACAAATCTTAAATACAATAAAACGTTGAAAAACATATCTATTTTAAAAACCTTTTTTTTAGTGGGTTTTTGTTTTGCTACCTGTGTTTTAATCTCATGCAAAGACGAAGAATCTGAAGCTGGAATAAATATTCTTCCAAATGGAGAACAGTACTTTGTTTCACACGATTCATTAACGAGCCTAAAAGCATTCACTTATTATCAGAGAGATGATACTATAAAAATTAATCCGTCGAGAGCTTTCATTGGAGTACTCCACGACCCTCGTTTTGGTAAATCTACATGTAATATTCTTACAGAATTAACGCCTGAATTAGATACCACATTTGGTTCTAAATATATTTTTCCAACTATTGATTCGGTATGTTTAAATTTACAACTAAGTAGTGCTTTTTACGGATCAGGAAAAACAAAAAATCAAACAATAAATGTATATCATTTATTGTTAGATAAAATGCTATCAACCATTGCCGAAGATACTAACGTCAATTATAATGATTACTTTGAACAAGGTTTAGTAAAGTTTGAAGTTAATTATGACCCAACTACAAGAAATGATACTTTCCCCCTTACACAGCAATTATCGCAAGATTATATTGATTTATTTACATTAAACAGGACCCATTTTAGCGATGATTCTTCGTTTAGGAAAAACGTATTGAGAGGTCTTTATTTTGAAGCAGTAGATAATGGTAATGAAGATGCAATTAATTACATCAACCTATCCAAAAGCTCTTTAGAAGTTTATTACCAATATATCGACACTGTTTACACTGCCAATACAATCCATCATATTGATACTATTTCGAAAAGTCATCTATTGTCAATGATTTCTATTGTAAATGAAAACAGTGAAGAAAAAAGTAGTTCAAATTGCAATATTTTTTCTCATGAATATACTTTACATGATAATATTGATGTAATTGACTATTCACAAGACCCTGATGATAATTCTATCCAAAATGAATATCTTTATATAAAATCAAACTATGGATTGGAATCCCGTTTTCAAATTTTAAATGTCAATCATTGGAAAGATTCAGGTAATGTTTTCATCAATAAAGCTTCTTTGGAGCTAACTGTTGACTTTTTAGATGATGATAGAGACTATAACCCTAATCCCTATTTGTATGTTTATTTTGATGACATGCCCTCCATTAAAGACATAGATATGGAATATATTGGAGCCACAGTTGCACAATATAATTCTGAAACCGAAAAGTATTCAATTCCAATGACAGATATACTTTCAACAGTAATCAATAGCGATGATAGTCAACTAAACATTACATTAACTACAGGACTTTATCAAAGTAGTGGTGGGGGAAATTTTGGCACAGAAAGAGTGGTTATTTGTGGAACAAAACACCCAACAAACCCACCTAGATTACAAATAACACATACAAAACTTTAATAACTCTCGTAATTATGTGCGGAATTGTAGGATATATAGGCGATAAAAAAGCATACCCCATTTTAATAAATGGTTTAAAAAGATTAGAATACCGAGGATATGATTCTGCTGGAATTGCCTTATTAAATGGAGAGTCTGTGCTTTACAAACGTAAAGGGAAAGTTGCCGATTTAGAAAAACACATTGGCGAAGCTTCTGTCGCTGGAAATATTGGTATGGGACACACCCGATGGGCAACCCATGGCGAACCCAACGATGAAAATGCACATCCCCACAGAAGTCAGAATGGCAAGTTTATGATCATCCATAATGGCATTATTGAAAACTATTCCATACTTAAAGAAAAACTAATTACAAGAGGATATGAATTCAAAAGTGAAACCGATACTGAGGTTTTAGCTAACTTAATAGAATATATTTACTTAAAAGGTGATATTACAGCTGAGTTGGCTGTACGATTAGCATTAGCAAAAGTTGTTGGTGCATACGGCTTAGTTATTATGTGTTATGATGAACCTGATAAACTAATAGCTGCACGCAAAGGGAGTCCGCTCGTTATTGGTGTTGGAAAAGGTGAATATTTTATTGCCTCTGATGCCACACCCATTGTAGAATATACAAAAAGTGTAATTTATCTGAACGATAATGATGTTGCTATTATTAAAAAAGATGAACTGCAATTAAAAACAATTAACAATGAAGCCTTAACACCAAGAATTCAAGAACTTGATTTAGATATTGGTGAAATTGATAAAATGGGATATGACCATTTTATGCTTAAAGAAATTAACGAACAACCTAAGGCAATTTCTGATACTTTTAGAGGACGAATTAATAGTGACTTAACAAATATTCATCTTGGAGGTTTGCATGCTGTATGGCCAAATCTTGAAAATGCACGAAGAATAATTATTATTGCTTGTGGTACTTCATGGCATGCAGGATTGGTAGGCGAATACTTATTTGAAGAATTTGCAAGAATTCCGGTGGAAGTCGAATATAGCTCGGAATTTAGATATCGAAAACCTATTATTTACAAAGATGACGTAGTTATTGCCATTAGCCAAAGTGGTGAAACTGCCGACACTCTTGCTGCAATACGTTTAGCAAAAGAAGCTGGAGCAATGGTATTAGGTATTTGCAATGTGGTTGGTTCTAGCATACCTCGTGAAACCGATGGTGGCGTTTACACGCATGCAGGTCCTGAAATTGGTGTGGCATCAACAAAAGCTTTTACTGCTCAGGTTACTGTTCTTACAATGATGGCTCTAAAACTTGCTAAAAAGAAATACCAAATTGGTGATAAACAATACCACCATTTAATTAAAGAATTAACTTTAATTCCCGAAAAAATAGAAAAAGCATTATTATCAAACGACCATATAAAAACTATAGCTGAGTTATATAAAAACAGTACAAATGCACTTTATTTAGGTCGTGGCTTCTTGTTTCCTGTAGCTTTAGAAGGAGCATTAAAACTAAAGGAAATTTCATATATTCATGCTGAAGGCTATCCTGCTGCAGAAATGAAACATGGACCTATTGCATTAATTGATGCTGATATGCCAGTAATTGTAGTTGCCACTAAAGATAGCTCTTATGAAAAAATTGTATCAAACATTCAAGAAGTAAAGGCTAGAAATGGGGTTGTAATTGCTGTAGTAACAGAAGGTGATGTAACAATTAAAAATATGGCCAATCATGTGATTGAGGTTCCAGAAACTCCTGAACATTTAGCTCCTTTAATGTCAGTTATTCCATTGCAATTATTATCGTACCACATTGCTGTAATGCGCGGTTGTAACGTCGACCAACCTAGGAATTTAGCAAAATCAGTAACTGTTGAATAAAAATAAAATATCATTACAAAAAATTGGAGTTTAAAAGAAAATTGGACAAATAATATAAAGTTTGGAAAGCCTGATAATTTAAATATTATCAGGCTTTTTCCATATTAAAGCCGCATTAATCATATATCCCTAAATTCATGATCACAGTTCATACATTTATAATCTACTTTCTTAAATATATTTCCAATTGAAGTAAATGTAATAATTGTTATGAAAAATGTTGTTAGAATTTTAATGGCATTCTTAAAACTATTCTTTACTTTAATATTCTCAGAATCACAATTTGGACAAATCAACGTTTTGTAATCAACTAACTTTTCTCCAATTTCCTCCATTATTTCCTTAACTCTTTCAATATCTTTATCCGCAACTTGAAGCTCTACAGTCATTGCTGGTATATAATTTAAAACTTGAGTTGTTAATTCATCTTTCAAATAACAGCTTATTCCTTCAGATTCTAATTTACTTTTAAGCACTAATAAATCAGTTGCATTATGTGATTCTTTAATCGTGATAAATTGCATAATCTAATATATTGTAGATAAAATTAATTAGTCAATTATACTAAATATTCAACTATTATACGCTTATATCTGTTATGTTGTAAGTAGTTCTTATGCTTTGCTAGAGATAAAAATGGATCTCCTTTAGATAATGTCATTTGACCATCTCTTGTAAATATTCACCTAATAGATTCTCTAAATTCTCATGGTCTTGTAGTTCGTCGTACTGCACATCATGAGCATAAAGTTGCGCCCGTTGCTGTTCTGATAACTGAACATTGAAAACAAACTCTTTGTAAGCTTCATCCAAAAGTCCTGTTGGATTTACAACAGACAAAGAGCTGGAAACAATTTCGGCAGTTGCTACAGCTTTAATTTCGTTCAGCACATGAATAATTTCGGGAGCAAATACCCCAAAAGAAGTTTCGTAAAATTCCGTAAAACCACCATTTGTTACAGTTTGATTTAATTTCACTATCACATAAACCATCTTTTCAGGTCTAGTTAGTTTCTGAACAACTTGATACCATTGCGACCAACTTTCATTATCAAAGTTAGCGTCCTCCAGTTGCTGATTAGCTGAACTAAATAGTCGACTAATTAAAGCTCTATTCGAAATATTCTCCATTATCTTTCATTTCATTACTTACAACTTTCAAATATAAGAAAGTATACTTTTCTATATTTCCATTATGGTTGAAATTATTTAAAGATATTATTCGCACTTATGGGTTTGTGAAACACTTTCAAATCCGATTAAATGTCCACATACCACAAACTACATATCATCTTTATTTCATTATCTACGTAATTTGCCATTTCTTTTATATCTTAGTGTATAAATTCAATTATCTATATGATTTATTTTTTTCTAATAAACCTTAATCATATATTGCCAAAAGTTTGAAACAAAACAAGTTAATTTTAAAAATAATTTGACTCTTACAATTAGGAGTCGTAATTTTAACACTATGATGGAATTAGTTACCAAAAAACAACAAATCATTGACAATATTATTAGATTAGAGAAATACTTATACCATTCAACTAAGTCAGATATAAAACAAGCCAAGGATTTAGTTAAGAGCGGAAGAACAATAATTATTTATAAAGTAAACGGTGAAGATCATTTCGCACCAAGTCGCTTTGTTGGTTATATCGATAATGATTTAAAAAAGCATTTGGAATTTGAAGAAAAGGATGGTAAAGATACAAACCCTGTTATCACAAAAGTTTTGGGAAATCCCTTTTCTAATGATAAAATTGAAAATAAGTTTATAGATTATTGTGCCAAAATTGGGGTTGAAGTTCCCGATAATAATAGAAGTTATTGGAGAATAAGGGATAATAGAGGTAAGTATTTAGATTTGAATGAGTCAATTTAATTCTGGCATATTCATTTCCTTGAAGATATTGTATATTACAATTAACACAATGTGATATGGGCTCAGTCTGGAAAAACCAGAACGGTTGACCATCCTTCTTCGGTTTTTGAAAAAAGTCGTTCCGATATTAATTGACCACCGCTCTCCGGAATTTGAGTAATCATAAGTGACAGAGGAATAACGTTTTATATAAAACGTATTTAAGACAGACTTAATATTTAGTTGGTGGTCAATAATTCCGGTTTTAGGTCATTTGGTGAGACTCTATTAGCTGTTATTTATTATTTATTTTCTGGATAATTAAGTGCTAAAAATAGATTCAGATTTATGAATTGAATTATTTGTGTTACTTTTGAAACTCTGAAATACTTTATAATCAATATTTAGTTTATGCCCTATCAAGATGTGTTTGTCCTTTTCTGGGAACAGGTAAAAGAAAGTGTCCAAGAAGGCCGCTTTGCCAAGTTAACCATGGCAAAAACCATTGGTAAGCCTGATTTGAAAAATATTTTTGTTAGACCCATCTATTCTGAAGATGGCTTTAAGGTCTTGCTGAAATTGCGCTACAGATCCAGAGAGACCGAGGATAAGGAAGACGAGCTTACATTAGACGAGGCTTTTGTGGTCTTAAAATCACATCTCAGAAACCCTTTTTCCTCTGTTCTGATGTTTACCACAACAAAGGATGTTACTTTCAAAATTAACAAAAAGGGTGCTGGCAGTATTACGGAGGCTTTGCCGACATTTCATAACGTTACGCAAGCTGAGAAAGATATAGAATAGCTGAAGCGACAGCATTGGGTTGCAATGTTAGGTGTGCTTATTTATTTTGCTTTTAATAGAATACTATTTTGCCTACTTCTAAAATAGCACAAACTTATTTCTGAATCCCCTATTTTTCGAGTATCGGTACATAAGCTTCTGTAGAATCAATAAATGAATTTGCTATTGCACCACTGGCATATTCCAATTAATAGTAGGAGCTTTATTTCCACTACCTATCCATTCTTTTCACAAACCCATATTTTTCTTGCGAAATTTATCTTTCCTCTTTTGCTAACGCTGCAATAATCTAATATTCTGAAGCCTGTGTTAGTGATTATGTTTGTAATATCTGAGCTAGATACAATAACAAATCGATCTGTGATTTTTGCTGTCGACTCAATAATGTGTAAGATATCATTATCTGTTGAACGGGTGAACAAATTGTATGGCAGGTCAATAATTGCAGCCTCATACCTTTTGCTAAGGTCTTTAATATCGGAGTGATATATATTTGCAGTATAGTTGAAGTGAGAAATATTTTCTCGTGCAGCCATACATATCTTTAAGTTAATTTCACACCCCTCAATGTTATTTCCTGCAAAACAGGCTTCTAACATTATTGTTCCAACACCACAACATGCATCTAATAGCTTTTTCTCTTTGTTTGCTTCTGCTGCAATATTGACAAGAGCTTTGGCAATACTTATACTTATTGAGTTACTGTATGAACAGGGTTTCTGCTTGTGTTTATGCCAAGCTAAATTGTTTTTATTCAAAATACCAAAATACCAAATACCCTCGTAATAGCATAAAGCATAAGTTATGGTTGGGCTATAATAATCATGAATACCTTCAATACTGTAGCCTATATCTCTTAACTTTTTTAGCCGCTCTGCATACTCAGTTGTATCTCCATCAAAAACTAAATATTCAACTTTGAAACCTTCAATGCGTAAACTTTCCTTTTTTATTTCATTAATTAAAGTAGAATAATGTTCAGAAAATGAAATAATATCAAGTCTACTTTTAATGTAAGCACTACATGAAGGTTCTGCTTTTATATTGGAAAAAAGCAGCCTATTCTTTTCTTCCTTAGAAAAAATATATCTCGATTCGAGCTTGCATAACTCACTTTCAGTATTGTCATAAGCAAAGCAATATATATATTTGTTTATATGCATATTTTAATATTAAAAGCAAAGATAATTTTATAAAATTAAAACCCATATGCTGTCTTTTACATTCTTCTATCAGAGTGCTGGTAAATAGTTTTATTCTTTTATACTTCGAAATTGTATTCCTGCTTCATCAAAATGTGAAAGGAGGCAAATAAGTTCTTTTGAAGTTCTACCCAATCTGTCCAAACTATCAACAATAAGAATGTCATTCTTCCGAAGTTTTGAAAGCAATATATCTAATTGAGTTTTTTCTTTGTTTCTACATGAAATTTTCTCGCTGAATATTTCTGCACAACCTGCAATTTTTAAAGAATCAATTTGATTTTCTAAAGATTCTTCATTTGTTGAAACTCGTGCATACCCAAATTGATATTCCGATGATACCCTGCCAGTTATTCCGATGAAACCCTGCCAGTTTTTTTTATTGATTTCTGCAACAA
>JAEINW010000025.1 GCA_016342715.1 Salinivirgaceae bacterium
AGACTTCTGCTTGCACCCTTTTCTTTGTAGGTTCTATTTCTTGGGGCGATGCCCCAAGCTAAACTATGCAAGGCTTTCATCCTTAGTTTTTGTTAAAACCTATTTAGACATTTATAAGGATAACCATAAAAAACAAATAATCAATTAATTTCTAAGGATTTTTTAAACTTTCGTGTTTCAATAAATTCAACGAGTCGCTGTAAATAATTTTGCCACAAGGCAATGTACAAAACCAAACTCATAAACCATATTGCTAAAATATTAAACCAAAAAGTATCAATTTCAAAATTCCCAATATTCTTTTTAGGAGCATAAAAATGAGCTCGCCCAACCTTTGATTTTGGGAATAAAAATATGGGCTCATAAAGTTGAATTAATTCATTACGAATGACTTTTACCCGTTCAATCTCACGATTATTTAACACAAATTCATTCACTCGTTGATTAGAGTATTTTTGTTTCAATTTAAAAATATAATCCTTACCATTAGCTTCTTCAAGTCCAATAACCTTACTGTCTTTTACATCCATTAATTTGGCAACATGTTTTGACACACTCGTTTTTAATAAATACAAATCGGCTCTAAGTTTTACTAGTCGGTTCTCATCACATGTAATAAAATCTTTCTTTTTATTTTCCTCTCCAATTAAATCAATTCCAAACCTATCTTTTATCCGAATTAATTCATTATAAATCAATTCCAAGTTTGTTGTTTTTTTTGCACTAAATTGAGAATCATCTATTTTTTTTATGGTTGTTCCTATAATTTGAATGAGACGTGGAATTTTATAATTCATGGTAAACGAAGCTTCACTTATTTGTTGCTCCAAGTCAAAAAATACTTTTTGATATTCATTATCTTTAAACTGCTTAACCATCATAGCTTCGTAAGCCCAACGCGAGGTCATAACATCACCAATTAGAGGAACATTTTCTTGCGAAGACAATGAGTTGTGCAACTTGTCGAATTTAACAATTACACCACTTAATAATATTTGAGGAACCAATACTAACGGAATAATAATATAAATAGTTACTGCTGATTTAAAAGCTGAGGATATATTAAGTCCAACCATATTTGCAAAGCAAGAGGCTGAAAATAAGACAATCCAGAAACTTAGGTTCATTCCATTAATTTCCAAAACTGCATTGCCTATTAAAACAAAAAGCAAGGTTTGAATAGCCGACAAAACAAAAAGAAAAAAGATCTTTGAATTATAATAACTTATTTGACTTAAATTAAGAAATGCTTCACGTTTTAGAATTTTTTTATCTCGAAATATTTCTTCAGCACTAACAATTAAGCCCACAAATAAAGCAACAATTATTGCCATAAAAATAAATGCAGGAATATTTTCATTATCAAAAAATATGTATTTATTTGGATTGCCTTCGACGCCAACCATATACTTTGTTAATATGGATAAAACAAATGCCAGTAAAGGCGTAACAAACAAACTAATTACCATATATTGGCTGTCGGCAATTTTTGCCAGCAAGTTTCTAATGCTAAAAATTCGAAATTGATTAAAAAGATTTGGCACCTTAAAACTATTTATTGGCAAATCAAGTTTTTCATTTTTTACCTCAGTTTTTTGAAGCTTCTTATTAAAATGATCATACCATTCTTCTGGAGTGATTTTTCGCTTTGTTAAAAATTCTCCATATTCGTCAATCTCTTTCAATTCAATGGTTTGCAGAATTTCTTCAGGGTTCAAATTTCCACAGGTTTTACAAATGCTATCTTCAGCATCTATCATTCCTGCAATTTCTTTAAAGTATGAAATGGCATCAATCGGATTCCCAAAATAAATTGGATATCCTCGCTTATCGAGTAACAAAATATCATCGAATTGCTTAAATATATCGGCTGACGGCTGGTGAATATTAATTACAATATATTTACCACATAATGCCTGTTTTTTTAACAAATCAATTACACGTTCTGAGTCAGATGAAGAAAGACCTGAAGTTGGCTCATCGACAAACAAAATTGAAGGTTCACGTATTAACTCTAGGGCAATATTTAATCTTTTTCGCTGACCTCCACTAATAAACTTATTTAATGGATTACCTACCTTTAAATTCCGAATTTCAAATAAATCTAATTCATTCAGCGTTTTATCAACCCTTTGAATTATTTCTGTTTCCGACAAATTTCCAAAACAAAGTTTAGCACTATAAAAAAGATTCTGATAAACACTTAGTTCATCAATTAGCAAATCATCTTGAGGAATATAGCCTATTAAACCTTTTAATAAATTTTTGTTTTCATGAATTTCATAGCCATTAATTGAAATGGAGCCTGAATTTGGCATCAAACTACCATTTAAAATATTAAGCAATGTCGATTTTCCAGTTCCACTTCCTCCCATTATTCCAAGCATTTTGCCAGACTCACCCAGAAAGCTAAATTTATGAATACCATTTTTACTGTTAGGAAAATTAAATTTTATTGATTTTACTTGAAGTTGCACTTTTTGACTGTTTTGCAACTTTAATAAACTACCTGTAATATTCGAATAATAAATAGGTTTAATTTCTTCACCACGAATAGATGCACCTTTATCTAAAATATAAATATGGTTTGAAAATATTGTTTTTCCTTGCAATTGCAGCTTATCGGTTCCGGTATATTTAAATAAAAAAGTATTCGTTATTGAAATATTATAAAATAATAAATCACCCTCTAATCCATTATGCTGCAAGGTATTTATTTCCTTTATGCTAATGTATGGATTGTCATGAACCAACAACACCTTATGTTTATTTACTACCTTATATATACTGTTAAAAATATAGTTATACAAGTCACTAAACTCCTTGTTATCAATTAAAAAAACATCACTAATTTTATGAATTGCCTCAATAGATGGATCGGAAGACAAGGTTGTACTTGAACCAGAAAGCCAGTGTTTAATAAATTGCAGTAAATTTATTATTACAAAGTACTTTTGTTTTTGATGCAGTTGTTTGTTTATTTTTTTTCCAATATCAAGTAAATCAGCATTAAAATCAGGTTGTTTTTCATCTTGTATTAAATCATTATAATAGTTTTCAAAAACCTGGAGTTGCTCTGTAACAATTTTCGAACTAAAATTCTTTTTTAAATACGATTCAACAAAACTTCGAGCAATTAACTTATCTGCTGTCTTATTACCATAAGCTAAGAGTGCATATAAATGAATCAATGCTTCAACAACTATCTTATTCATATTAGTAATTTTTTTTTTGAATAGTAATAAACTAAACCATAAATTAAAAAACCATAAGTTTGATAACAAAAGAATGAAATTCGTTTTAAAACAAAAACTAATAATTTTATTTAAGAATATCGATTAACGAATAACGATTTTTGAAGTAAAAAAAACAAAAAACGTTATTTCAGAACAATGTAGATTTCTTTTGATCTTCTCTATTCTTAAATAGTTAACTCCTCTCATGACCAAAGGGAGTAAACCTTGTTCTATATTCAAAAAACATTTACCGAAACTAAAGTAGCTGTAATTAAACCTGACTGCCATCAGGCAAGCTTACAGGGGTTCAAGCAAAACATAGAATAACGAAGGCTAATATCTAATTCCCCAAACAGTAATGTCATCTATTTGATCTTTTTCTCCTTGCCAATTTTCCAACTCATTTATTAGTATTTTATATTGTTCACTCATTGGCAATTCTTTAATAGAATCTACTTTTTCTCGAAACCTTTTTAACGAATATTTTTTATTTTTTTCAGCTCCAAACTGATCAAAAAAACCATCTGAAAACAAATAAACACAATCATTTTTATTAAAATCAATTGTTTTTTGCGTGTAGCCACCAAAAGCAAACTGATATTCTCCTATTGACCAATGGTCACCAGCATACTGTTGAAGGTCATTGTTTGTGTACGCAAACATTTTTTGATTTGTTGAAGCAAACTGTAGCTTATTGGTTTCGGTATTTAAAACACACATAGTAATTTCCATTCCATCTTCAATTCCACCCGAACTTTCTTTATGCAATGTTTTTACAAAAAAACTATGAATATGATTGAGAATGCTAGCTGGCTCCAATATATTATTATCATTAATTGCATCGTTAATTGCTGTAAAACCAATCATACTCATAATAGCTCCTGGCACACCATGACCCGTACAATCTATTACTGAGAATATTTTATAATTTCCTATGGATTTGAACCAAAAAAAATCACCACTTATTATTTGTTTTGGACGATAAATAATGAAAGATTCCGCAAAATTTTTTTTGATAAGCTCTTTCTCAGGAAGAATGTGATTTTGAATATGTTGAGCATAGTTCATGCTCTCCATAATTATATTATTTTTACGTTCCAACTCCACACTATATTTTTTAAGAATATCGCTTGCTCTCTTTAATTCAATTTGCGTTGAAATTCGTGCCCGCAATTCATTCAAATTAAATGGTTTCGAGATAAAATCAACAGCACCAACTTCAAAACCTTTTACGGTACTTTCAATATCGTCGCGAACGGTAACAAAAATTACTGGAATTTCCTTAGTTTCAGGATTCTTTTTCAATTCTAAACATACTTCGTAGCCATTTAAATTGGGCATTTCAACATCCAATAATATCATATCGAAAATTTCCTTTTTAACCCAATTTAGAGCCTCTAAGCCATCAAGGGCAAATTCAACTTGAAAGTTTAATTTTTTCAAAAGCGTACCCAGCACCTGTAAATTTGAAGGATTGTCATCAACCAATAATATTTTTGCTTTAGAATTAGAATCCATAAAAACTATTTGTTTAAATGAATTGTAAAAGAATTTCCTTCTACTAAATTTTTCAATTCTATCTTTCCATCATGAGCTTCAATAATTAATTTAACCAAATTATAATCTAATGCCACTGTATCGTATGATTGAGTTTCTTCATTTTTGACTTCAAAATTTTGGTTGATTATTTCGTCAGAAAAAGCTTCACCTTTATCGCTAATTGTAATTAATTGTTTTTCACCCAAATTATCACAGTCTATTTCAATGGTAGATTCAGGTTCCGATCGTATCAATGAATTTTCAATAATATTTGAAAAAGCTTTTACTAACATTTCATGATCGCCAACTATTTGTGTGCTATCATCAATTTGACTATTAATTCTCACTTTATGTTTTTTGATACTCCCAGTCAACTGAATAATGCACGATTCAATGATTGATGACAGTTTGAGACTTTCCTTTTTTAAATTTACTTTTTTTGTTTTGAGACTTGTTACCTGAAGTGCATAAGAGGAGAATTTTTCCAATTTATTAACTGAATCATCAAGCACACTCACTAAATTTACCAAATCTTTAGAATCTACCTGATCTTTCAAAATATGCAAGGTCCCCAAAATACCATTTAAGGGTGTTCGCATCTCATTACTAATGATTGATAAAAAATCGGTTTTTGCTTGATCTAAAACAGTTAACTCTTTATTTGCTGATTCAAGTTTGGTATTTGCTTCCTCTATTTCATGTGTTCTTTTTTTCACTTCATCTTCTAACCATTTATTTACCGATTCAAGTTTTTCGCGACTACTTTTTAATTCCAATTGAGTTTCAACTCGAACTAAAAGTTCGGCAGTGTTAAAAGGTTTGGTAATATAATCTTGAGCTCCAATTTTAAAGCCATTTACAATACTTTCCGAATCGGTTTTTGCAGTTAGAAATATTATGGGCAAATTGATGTGCTTATTGTTTTCACGAATTTTCTGACAAACTTCATAACCATCCATCTCAGGCATCATAACATCTAACAAAACCAGATCAAAATCCTGCTTTTCAATCCATTCTAAAGCTTTAAAGCCATTTATTGCAAATTCGACTTTGTAGTTTTTAAGCTTCAATGTATTTCCTAAAACCTGCAAGTTTTTAGGAGTGTCATCAACTATTAGTATTGACGATTTATTATTTTCCATTTATAAGCCTCCTAATTTTGTTTTTATACTTTCTACTACTTGTTTGTATTGCTTAATATATTTTAAAAGGTTATAAATATCGAAACCCTCCACTGCTTCTTTTAATTTGTTGCCATAGTTAATCAAATCAATAGAACTGTATTTTTCGCCAAAGTCCTTTACTTTGATTGCAAAGGCTTCCACTTCATCCATAGGCTGTTGTTCTTCAAAGTTTTTCCATTCATTAAATAGCACTTCATCTAAAATATTTATTAATTCGGCCGTTTGACTTTCGCTTAAATTTAAGTTAAACAGCTCAACATCATCTATTACCTCTTCTGGCTCACCTAGCATCTGATATTTTAAAAATTTAATCAGCTCTTTATATAAATCATTTATTTCAAATGGTTTAACAACAAAACTATCAAATCCTTTTTCTTTTACAGCCTCCTGCTCTTTCTTCATAACTGCAGCTGTACTGGCTATTACAGGTATATCTTTTAATTTTTCTGTTTGTCTTAAATTCTTAAGCAATTCAATACCATCCATAACTGGCATTTTTATATCAGAAATTATTAAATCAACGTGGTTTTCATTTGCCATTTTTAGTGCTATTTCACCATTTTCAGCTTCTAAAATATGTATTTGAGTTTCGCGTAAGATACCTTTTACATAATCTCTATTATAACCAACATCATCAGCTACTAAAAGTGTCGCCTTTTCAAAATAAATTTTTTCAATGTCAATTTCTGGTTTACTAGTTTTATGCTCAAATTCACGAGACACAACAACATTAGGGATAAATACGGTTACAGTAGTTCCTTTTTTGCTTTCCGATTCTACTGATATACTTCCTTTCATTAATTCAACCAGTTTTTTGGTTATAGAAAGCCCTAATCCAGTTCCACCATACTTCTTAACACTCTGTCCCTCTTGCTGACTAAACGATTCAAATAGTTTCTTCTGAAAACTTTCTGACATTCCAATTCCAGTATCCTCCACATGAATGGATAAATCAATCATTTTTTCACTAGAATCACGACGCAAGTGATATTCGTATTCAACCTTTAGTTTTATATGACCTTCGTGTGTGAATTTTACTGCATTACCCAATAAATTCACCAAAATTTGACGCAATCGAATTTCGTCAATAAACAATCCTTTAGGCAAATCTTGTTGAAGTTCTATTTTAAAATCGAGACTTGACTCGTTAATTTTATTTTCAAACAATACCCTAATTTCATCAAAAAACCCATCGGCATCTACAAATTCATATTGCATTTCGAACCTTCCTGCTTCAATTTTCGAAAGGTCAAGAATATCATTTATGAGTGATAACAAACTTTTTGAACTCGATCTGATAGACTCCAGATAACTTTTGCTTAAATTATCATTAACCATTTTTGAAAGCAAATCGGAAAAACCAATAATAGCGTTCATGGGAGTTCTAATTTCGTGGCTCATATTGGCTAAAAATTCACTTTTTGCTACATTGGCTGCTTCAGCTTCTTTCATAGCTTCCTCAATATTTTGATTTGCTACAACCAGTTCATCAGTTCGTTCCCTAACTCGTTCTTCTAAATCTTCGTTTAATTTTTTTATCTCAAGTTCAACACGTTTTAAATGTGTTATGTTTTTTGCAAAACACGAAACACCCATTATGGTTCCGTCTTCAAATAGTATGGGATTCAAAGAAAATTCAATAAATTTCTGCTTTTTACCTTCGCCTACCTGCTCTTCAAAATTTACGGTTTTTCCTTGTAGTGATTCAGTATATCTCTGCTTCCAAAGTTTTCTTTCATCAGCATTTTTAATGGTTTCAATTGTATTTGACCCCTGTTCAAGAACTACTTTATTCTTTTTATAAAAATCTTTTATTTTATTTCTATTAATCTCAATAATTTGATAATTTTTATCAACCGACCAAATTATGTCTTGTGTATTTTCAATTAATGCCGATAGGTTTGCCCGGTTTTTAAGTAAGACTTTTTGAGTTTCTTTTTTCTGCGTAACATCTTCTTTTAAGCCAATATAATGAGTAATGTTAGCATTAGCATCTTTTAAAGGTGTTATATATACATCTTCCCAAAACAATTCCCCACTTTTCTTTTTATTATGTAATTCGCCATTCCAAATCTCCCCCTTACTTATGGTTGCCCACATATTTATATAAACCTCAGGTTTTTCCTCGCCCGATTTTAATATTCTCGGATTTTTACCAATAACTTCCGAATAACTATAACCAGTTGCTTTTAGAAAAAAATCATTAACATACTCTATATCACCTTGCTTGTCGGTAATAACAATGGATACGGGACTCTGCTCAACTACCTGCGATAACTTGCGAACCTTTTCATCTACTTTTATACGCTGAAGCGTTAAAGCAATTTGATTAACAATAAACTCTAAGGACTCTAAATCTTCTTTTTTATAAACCCCTTCTTTCTTATAATCCTGCAAACAAATTAATCCTATTACTTTATTATTGCTTATTAGAGGTAATCCCAGCCATGATTTTGCAACTTTTCCAACTAAACCAATAACCCCTTCTTCATGTAAATTCCTGATGTCTTTTCCTGATAATATTAGAGAGGTATTATTTTTTATAACCAAATTGCTTATGGTATTTTTAATTGGAACTTTTGTAAAATTATCATGTTGGTCTTTCATATAAGGAACCTCCAGCGTTTCTTCATTTTCATCGTACAATGCAATGAAAAAATTCTCACTGGGCACAATTCTATTAATCTCAACCTGAATGCCTGCACATGCTTCTTCAAAACCAATTCCCTCATGAATTAGGTTACTAATGTTTATTATAATGCTACGAATAAGCTCTTCGCGTTTACGCTGGGTAATATTTTCAATAATGCAATTTATAACAGGTTTTCTGGTTCGTAAATCCTCAAACTCTGATGCGTTTATTGAAACATCAACCAAAGTTCCGTCTTTAGTTTTTATAACAAATTCTTTTTTTAATAATTTCCCTTTTATTAAAACAACTCGCAAATTATTTTTAAGCGATTCTATTTGGTCATCTATTATAAATTGTTGGAATCGTTTGCCAACCATTTCCTTAATGGGGTATCCAAACAATTTGGCGGCAATTTTATTACATTGTATAATAGTTCCGTATTCATCAATGGTTACAATTGCACTGGCAGCTAAATCGTAGGTGCTTTGATACATTTTAGCTGTTTTATTCAAGTTTTCCTCGGCAATACGCTTTTGAATAGCTACTGACGCTTGATGAGCAAAGGTTTCAAGCACTTCTTTATTATGTATTTTATCGTGATTTGGAACTAGTATAAATGCGCTTCCGTAAACCTCGTCTTTATAGGTAAATCCCATTCCATAAATGGTATCGGAGCTAAAAATTTCTTTAGCCTTATCCATTTTTTCTTCTGAAACGCCTTTCAGTAAAAGGTTTTCTAATCCGTATGGGAATTCATTCAAACTGGTTTTGTTGAAAATTTCAAATTTATTCCAATCAATACGGTACATCACCTGAAATTTCTTCACTTCAAGCAAATTTATAAAATCATTATAATGATGGGTATTACCTAGTATGGTTTCTATTTTTGCTTTATCGGTTTTCTTTTCGATGGAATAAACTATAATAATGCACTCTTTTAAGAATGCTTTCAAGCTTATGCCTATATACTCAAAAATATTATCATCGTCGCCTAGTTCCGAAAATTGAATAGCGGCTTTTGACAAAAACTCTATATCTTTAAAATGGCTCACTTCCCTTTCACGAGCATTTACGGCTTCGGTAATATCTTCAATCCAACCTTCATAATAAATTACTTCTCCGTTATTATCCCTTATAGCTTTTGCCGATTCTCTGGTAAAAAATTCCGTACCATCTAACTTATAACTTGACGATTCATAACCATAAACTTCACCTTTCTCTTCAATACTTTTTTTGAATTGGAAGCGTTCGTTTTCTCCAATAAGATTCCCTTCAATATTTTCTATACTTTTAAGTTCGCTAATTGATGTTGCACCAAACATTTTAACTAATGCTGGATTCCCTAAGAGTATTTTACCACTGTGTGAAGAACGATAAATTCCTATAGTTGCGTTCTCATATAATTGTCTGAATTGTTTCTCGCTTTCGGTTAAGGCCGATTGAATTTCAATGAGTTTACTTTCAAGTTCAAGCTGTCTTAATATGTTATCAATGGTGGCAATTAATTTGTCGGTAAAATTTGTATCCTTTATCAAGTAGTCTCTGGCTCCCATTTTCATAACCTCAACGGCCACTTTTTCATCGCCATAGCCAGTCATAAAAATAAATGGAGTTTTCTTTTTTTCGTCGCTGAGCTTTTCAATTACATTCACACCATTCATATCGGTAAGTTTATAATCAAGAAGCATTAAATCAATGGTCGTGTTTTGATTTATTTTTTCTAAAGCTTCCTTTCCACTAGATGCTGTTATCACATTAAACTTATCTTTAGATAGGCTTCGTTTAATTAAAAACTGCAAACTAATATCATCTTCAATAAGTAGAATAGTTTTCTTATCCATATACGAATATTTGTTGCTTCAATTCAGTTTTATTGTTTTAAAGGAAAGGTAATAATAAATTTACAACCTACACCTTCTTTTGACTCAAGGTTAATGGTGCCTCCCAAACGCTCTACTCCTTTTTTAATTATAGTAAGGCCCAAACCCTCTCCCTCAGCCATATCGGGTTTTAATCTGTTAAATATTTCAAAAACCGTATCTTTATTATCTTCGGGTATTCCTACACCATTATCTTCAATTATTATTAAGTAATCATGAGTTGTTAACTGGTGCTTAATTTTTATATAGCTTTTCTTTGCTTCATCAAAATATTTTACTGCATTATCAATTAAATTAGATAATACTTGAGAAATTAGATTTCTATCGGTTTTTAATATTGGGAATTTATCGATTTTTATCTCTATTTTATTACTTTGAATTTGAAATTCAAAGCTTTCAAGAATCTCAGAAAAAAGGTTATTCAAATTAACATCTGAAGATTCAATTACAGTTCTTCCTAATCGAGAAAGTTTTAACAAACCATACAATAAACGATCCATTTTTACTCCTCCTGCATTAATAAACTTAAGAATTTCGGGTATATCTTCATTTATTAAATAATTAATATTTTCCTTATCTTCGGGTGTAATTTCTTCTTTAACAATAAGTTCATTCAATTCATCAATGGCTTTACTCAGCTCTCTTGTAAACCCAACAATATTTACTAATGGCGACCGAATATCATGAGAGGTTACATATAATACTTGCTCCAATTCCTTATTTTTTAAAAGCAATTTATCATTTAAATTACCTATTCTATCTTCGGCTAATTTTCTTTGAATAGCATTACTAAGCACCTCGCCCGCATTGCGCAAAAGCAAAAATTCATTATTGCTATAATCTCTAATTTTTTGCGGATTTGAAACCCCAATAATTCCAGCTAAATCATGTCCAACAAATATTGGAAACCCAATAAAGCTTGAAACTTCATTTTTTATAAAATATTCCTTAAGGGCATATGCTGCTTCTGATAAAGTATTAATGTCTTTAATATATATTTGCTCTCGCTTAGCCAACATATTCAAACCCCACTCCACAACGTTAATGGGATGGTTCTGATAATTAGGAGTTATTTTTATCACTCCAGTATTGCACCATTCATTAGAAACTGAAAACGTTTTGTACTTATTATCGATAAGTAAAATATAAACCCTATCGGCATTTGTTAATAATCCCAAATCGGCTAATGATGCATTTACCTTATGATCGAAGTCTTCGGAACTTAAAAAACGCGATGAAATATCGAATATTTTTTTCTCAAACTCATAGCGTTTGCTTAAGTCTGTATTAAATTTCACTTGCTGTGTTACATCAATAAAAAGTGCAATTGTTCCAGAAACAATATTATTCTCGTTATAATATGGACTTGCTGAAACACTTATGATTCTATCAGCCCCATCTTTACGTTTAATATTTACATTATAAGTTGAACTATTACCATCCTTTCTGCTTTTCGTTTCTTTATGAATTTTGACAAGCTCATTGTTAGGAATAAGTTTTTTTAAGTTAAACCCTAATAATTCTCCATCTTTATATCCAAACATTTTATGAAAGGCGGGATTTGCAAATACAATATTTTCATCTAAATCGGTAATTCCCATTCCTTCGTGCATATCGTTTATAAGCTTCTGATATTTTTTTTGCGATTGGCTAATTTCTTTTTCAAATTCAATTTGCTTTGTCACATCACGAACGACCACTACCCTATTGTTCGTTTCCTCTATTTTTAAATCGCGAGCTTCAACTTCAACTGTTTTAATTTTATTTTGCTTTGTTTTAATACGAATTTGATAAGGCTTATTCTTATTAAGAGCTACGTTTTTTAATATTAATTCATGATCATCTTTAAAAGGAATAAAGTCAAATAAACTCCTATTCAATATTTCCTCTCTTGAATATTCCAACATTTTCTCAAAAGATTTATTCATATCAAGAGCAATCATTCCCTCATGAATAACAATTCCTTCAGTAGTAATATCTGAAAAAAACCGATAACGCTTTTCACTTTCTTCTAATTTTTTCTCGGCATTTTTAATATCGGTAATATTTAACATGTGGCCTACCAAACCAATTATTTTACCATTGCCATTTATAATAGGGTTTTTAAAAAATACTACGTCCATAAGTTGACCATCGGCATGTTGAACCTTATGTTCGTATCGTTGTGTAATCGGGTTTTCAAAAAATGCATCATCTTGTTGACGATATTTATCGGCTAATTCTTTAGGCGAAATATCATATACTGTTTTTCCAATAATATCTTCCTTTTTTCGTCCTATAAAATTGGCAAATGCCTGATTACAACCTAAGTAAATACCTTTTTTGTTTTTATAGAAAATTGGATTCGAAGTTGCTTCAATTAATTGATTAATTAATTGATTTTGTTCATCGAGTACCTGTTGATGTGATTCAAACTCTAGCTTTAGCTTTGTTAATTCCTGACGATGCTTTTGTTGTTCAATTTCTCTTTCAATAGAGTAAACCAAACGGTTTAGTTTATTTTTATTAATAAAATCGTTGGCTCCCAATTGAAATATCTCTGGCGACACATCGCTAATCTGGGCATTTGATACTACAATTATTGGGGTTTGATTATTTTGCTTTTTGAGAATTTTTAGCACATTAAGAGCTGAAAAAGAATGCAAGGTATAATCTAAAATAATTATATCGTAACTATTAATTTGCAAACGTTTTATTTCTTCGTCTGTTTTTGCAATATCACCAACAATAGTATAGCCTTCTTTTTGAATTTCTAATTTCAGAATTTCAACATCATCAATACTATCATCAATAAACAATATATTAATTTCTTTATCCATTATACAAATTAGGATTTTAAAGCTTTTTAAGATACCTATTTACCTTATGTAAAAACTCACTTATTTCTATGGGTTTCACAAAGTAATCGTTACACCCAGCCCTTTCTGCTTTTTCTTTTTCAGTGCTTACCGCATAAGCAGTTTGAATTATTATTGGAATTTTATTATTACTTTTTCTAATCTCTATTGTTGCTTCAATTCCATCCATTTGTGGCATTTTTATATCCATCAAAATCAAATGATAACTGTTTGTACTTGCCTGTTCAACAGCCTCAATACCATTTTTTGCCCAATAAGAATCTGCACCTGTATCTTTTATAATTCTTTTGGTAAGTACATAGTTTGATTCTTCGTCGTCAACAATTAGAATTTTAAAATTTTTCCAATCATAGTTTTCATTCTTTGAGTTAGAATAATCGACATCATTTTCTTGAGTTTTTTGTTCCACAAGGGGAAGTTCAAAATAAAACTTTGAGCCAACTTCGTATTCCGTTTCAACCTTTAAATAACCACCCAATAAAGCTACCAACTCTTTTGATATTGAAAGCCCCAAACCAGTTCCATATTGCCGCGAAATATACTCTTTTGAGAATTGCACAAAGCGTTTAAAAATTCTTCTTATGTTTTCTTTTTTAATACCTATTCCAGTATCCTTAACATAAAATTCTATGGTTTTGTTGTAAATAACAAAGCCAAAATCAACGCTTCCTTTTTCGGTATATTTAATAGCATTTGATATTAAATTATTCATTACCTGTTTTAAACGAATTTCATCGGTAGTAACAAAAAACTCATTATTAATTTTATCAGATAGTTTAAAATTAAGAGTAATATTTTTCTCTACTAAATCGTCAATAATTGCCTGATGTATCAACTTAAGCTCCTTCATTAAATCAATCAGATTGAATTGTCTATTTTTCAAAACAATTTGCTTCGATTGTATTTTAGAAATATCAATAATATCGTCAATAATTTTTACTAAACTTTTACCATTCTTTTTTATGTAATCGATATACATTACTTTTTCAGAATTGCTAATATTTTCTTTTGCTAAAAGTTGCGAAAAACCAAGAACAGCATTCATTGGCGTACGAATCTCGTGACTCATATTGGTTAAAAAGGCCGTTTTTAAATTATCTGATTCTTCAGCCTTTAATTTTGCAAGTTCTAATTCTCTTTCAGCCTTTTTTCTTTGGCTTAAATCCCAGGCAACCTCAATAACATTAACTACTTCATTTTGTGAATTAAGAATAGGATATGCACGTATTAAATAATAATTGTCCTTTTCATCGCCATATTCCCTTTCTTCAATTTGTTTTGTATCCAGAGCTTTTTGAACAGGACAATCGGTACAACGCTCTTCTCTACCATAAAGCATAAAATGACAAACTTTATCCTTAGTATTGTTCTTATTATCTGTATATTCTCTATTTGTCCAAACAATATTTAGTTCACTATCAAAATATACTATCGATTCAGTGATTGTATTTAAAATTAAATTCTTCTCTTTCTCACTTTGTTTTAATTTATCTTCGTATTTCTTTTTATCGGTAATATCAATTACAAAACCTTCAAAACCTACATTTTTACCTCGTTTAAAAATTGGATTAATTGAACAGGTTTGATAGCCCCTTGTATTATCTTTACAAATACGAACCAAATCAATGGTTTCTATTAACTCACCCTCAAAAACCTTAGCCAAAATTGAGTCAATACACCCTTCGTTAGAACAAAAAAAGAAAGAACTAAAATGTTTTCCAAAAACATCTGATATAGAATTGTATTTATAAAGCGATAAAAATGCTTGATTTGCTTTATATAAATTTCCAAAATTATCGAACTGAAAGTAACCAGCATTACTATTTTGAATAATGCTGCGGAATCGCTCTTCACTATCAATAATCATTTGCTGAGCAAAATGATTTTCTTTTTCGAATTTTTTACTTTTTATGGCATTCTCAACTGCAGGAAGTAGTTTCAACAACTTATCTTTCATTATATAATCACTGGCGCCATTTTTTAAAGTTGCAACCGCTTGCTCTTCTCCCATGGTTCCCGAAACTATAATAACTGGTAAAAACCCATTCTGTTTTTTAATTATTTTTAATGCATCAATTCCTGAAAAACCTGGCATTTTATAATCGCAGATAACAATATCCCAATCTTTTGATAATGCTGCTAACAATGCAGGTTCCGTTTGAACTCTTTCCCAATCGACACTTAAACTATTTTGAGAAAACATCAACAGCATTATTTCAAGATCGTCTGGAGAATCTTCTACAAAAAGTATTTTTAAGGCTTGATTCATTTATTCAAGATTATATTTTTCATTTAACACCAACCAATAATTGCTAAGCTTTTCAATAGCTGTTTGAAAATAATTAAAATCAACAGGTTTCCTAACAAAACTATTGGCTCCATTTATATAGCATTGTTTAATATCTTGTTCCATATTTGACGATGTAAATATGACCACAGGAAGATATTTTGTTGTTTCGTTCTTTCGAATTTCTTTCAGCACTTCAACTCCCGACTTTTTAGGCAGTTTCAAATCGAGCAATACCAAATCTGGCAAATCGTTTATGTCTCTATTTATATATTGTCCCTTACACATTAAAAAATCGAGAGCCTGTTCGCCATTATTAATAATATTAATATCACTTTCTATTTTTTTACTTTCCATCGAAAGTAAAACCAACTCTGCATCGTCGGGATTATCTTCAACTAAAAGAATTTTTTTCTTTTTTTTCATTATTTTATGCTTATTAAATTGTAAAAAAGAAAGTGGCTCCTTTTCCAAGATCCGATTCGGCCCAAATTTTTCCTCCATGCCTATTAATTACCCGTTGAACTGTAGCCAAACCAATTCCGGTTCCATCAAATTCTTCATCAGTATGGAGTCTGCTAAAAGGAGCAAAAAGCTGATTTTTATAATTCATGTCAAATCCTACCCCATTATCTTTCACATAAATGCTTTCAGCATTATTAATTATTACAGCGCCAATTTCAATAAATGGTTTGCTTACTTTTGACGAGAATTTAAATGCATTTGATATTAAATTTAGCAATAAAACTTTAATTAACTGCTTATCGCAAAAACACGTTAAATTATTGTTCACTAAATATTTATGATTAATGTATTTTTTATCCTCAACCAAGTCGGTAATTATTTCAGAGGCAATTTTTGAAATATCAACTTTTTCAATTTCAATATTAACTTTCGATATTCTTGATAATTTTAATAAATCATCAATTAAGCTGGCCATTTGTTGACTCGATACCTGAATACGATTTAAATAATGCTTAATTTTAGTATCTAAGGGTTCATCAACAGCATTAATAATTGCATTACTAAAGCCGTTTATTCTTGTTAAAGGAGCACGTAAATCGTGCGAAACAGAATATGCAAATGCCTCCAACTCGTTATTTACAGCCTTCAGATTATTGTATGCTTTTGTTAATTGTAATCTAGTATCATTAACATCTTCAATCAGAAATGTCATAGCACCATGCGACTTTTTTAATTTTAAATTCTGTTGCTCAAATTGTTTGGTGCGTTCCTCAACCAAATTTTCCAATTCTTTCTTATATTTTTCTAATTCTGTTGTAAGTTTTAATCTATCCGAAATGTTTCTAATGGCAGCTATATGTACCATTTTCCCGTTCAATTCAAAAAACCTACCTGTTATTTCAACTGGGAATACGCTTCCATTTTTTCGTTTATGATACCTTAACGGAATATTAATAATGTTGTCTTTTATAATGGGTGTTTCTATAGTAATTTTTGCAGTTTGATCAGGTTCGGCAGACAAATCAACATTCTTCATATTAAGAAGTTCTTGCTCTGAATAACCATATAATTCAGCTGCAGCAATATTTGTTTCTAAAATTTGTTTTGATTGGTTATCGATTAAAAATAAAGCATCAGACTCTGCATAAAACAACTCTTTATATTTTTCCACATTAAGTTTCAGGTCTTCTTCGAGTTTATGTTTTTCTGTAATATCTGTTATCGATCCTACTATTTGTACTACCTTACCATTTTCTATTACTGGAGTTTCTCTAACTTCTACCCAAATTTTTCTTCCTGTTTTATGTTTTAATTCCATTTCATAGTTTCCCTGATGCTCACCGGTATCAAAAGCAATTTTTGATTTTTCAATCCCTATGATATTGATAGGATTATCTGTAACTAGTTTTGTTCTATCAATCATTACTTCTTCAGCTGTAAACCCTGATAACTTTTCAACCTGAGGACTGATATATTTTAGTATTTGTTTTTCTCCAATTATATAAAAAACATTCGTGCTGTATTCAATAATACTATTTAATAGTTTTTGATTTTCTTTTAATTCATTTATAGTGTTTTTATGCCTCATAAAGGCTTCAATTCTTGCTATAAACTCCTCACTCTTAACCACCTTATCAAGAAACCCATCGGCACCCAAATTAAAACCTTTTATTTTATCAAAAGATGCTGCTTGTTTTCTGGAATTTAAAATGACAAATGAATTAATTTCAGCTTTTTTCAACTCTGCAAGAACCGAAAACCCATCCCTATCGGGCATACGAGTATCTAATATTATTAATTGCGGTTGGTGCTTTTTTGCTAACTCAATACCATCGTTGCCATTCGTTGCTTTTATAACGGAGTAAGCATTAAGTGTAAGTGTGCTTTCATAAAATACCAAAACATCATAATCATCATCAATTAATAATATATCATATTTCTGATCAGTCATAATTATGGGTTAATTTTCGCAAATTATTTTACTTAAAGTAGAATCGTAATGGAATATACCTTATTAATAGTTTTTTAATCTTTCATTCCATTTAGTCTCCCATACTTTTCATTTGCATTTGCACTAAAAAAACTATCAATCATTTATTTCTCTTTCCGAGATGCTTATTTACGTGTAATTTACATAAATTATATGATTATCAAAAATACAAATTACAGATATTATTCTGATATATTATTCTTTAATAACTGCTCTAAATAAGCTACTTTATTGCGCAATTCTTTTATGCGAAATTCGCGCCCAACAAACAATTCATTGTATTTTTCTAATTCTGAATTTTGCTGCTTTAATTGTTTGTTTTTATCTTGTAAATCAGCCGTTCGTTTATCAATAGTTTCTTCTAGCTTTATTTTGTGATTTTCTAATTCAAGCTGAGCAATTGTTTGCTCTGTTATATCGTTAATATATCCTTCTATATACTCAGCCACACCGTTTTTATTTCTAATTCCAATACCTTGTTCAAACACAAATCGTATTTCGCCAGTACTTTTTATTATACGATATTTTATTGAGAATCTTTCATTCTTAACTAGTGCAATATTAATTTGTTCATTAACTCCAAGTCTATCTTCTGGGTGTATAATTTCAGCGTATGAAATTTTATTGTTTTGAATAATGTCGGAGGGATTATAACCTAAGATTGAGAATACCGAACCATTAATATATTCCATGTCCCATTTATTATTATTTTTGCATCTATATACAATACCCGGCAAATTGTTTAACAAATTAGAGAGCTTTTGCTCATTTTGTTTTAATTTTATTTGTGTTTCAACCTGCATAGAAATGTCTTCAAAAATGGTAGCAAACTGACCTTTTTTTGGTGAAAAACAATTAATAGAATACCAACGCTTTAAGCTTTCTGAATATTGATCGAATTTTATTTGTTCACCTGTTAATGCTACTTTACCATATATTTCCATCCAATTGGCAGGATCCTCTTTAATATTAGGTAATACATCTGACACTTTTTTTCCAATAACATCTTTTTTAGAAAGCCCAGTATGCTTTTGAAAAGCATTATTTATCTCTAAAAAAATATAATCGACAACAACACTATCTTCATTTAATACTATTTCGTGTAAGGCAAATGCATTCAACATATTTTCGAAAAGAAAACGGTATTTTTTTTCACTAAATAATAGTGCATTTTCAATTACTTTTTTTTCAGTTATATCTATTGCAATTCCCTCAACAATAACCTCATCGTCTTTAACAACACAATTAATTGATCTGTCTAAAAAGTTATGCCAATTTCCTCTAGTATCTTGAATTCTGTATTCAACTTCGAACCCTTTTACGGGATCGAAGTTATGCATAATTTGCAAGGTGCTTTCAATGTCATCTTTATGAATTGCGTTGTGCCACATAAATGGGTCGTTTTCATAAAAACCATTTTCAAATCCAAGTATATCTTTTGTTCGTGTTGAACAAAACAACGCTCCTCTTTTTGAGCTATAAATATATGTAATATCAGGGCTTTGCTCAACGAACCTGCGATATTTTGCTTCGCTTTTGTGCAAGGCAATTCCCATATGTTTTTCCTCTGAAATGTTTCTGGCCGATCCAATTATTTCAAGTTGTTTCTCATTTTCATAAATAATTCGCTCATTAATTTCTAAGCTTATTAAACTACCATCCCTATGAATAATTTCAAGTTCACTTTTTATTGCAGCTCTATAATTATTCTTTTTAAACTCGTTTGCACGCAAAATTGCATGCTCATTATTTGGATTGCTTGAAATTATCGTTTCCCATGTTTTTCCAATAAGCTCGTAGTCGTAATAACCACAAAGTTCAAAACATTGATTGCTTACAAAAGTTAACACATTATTTAAATCACGTTTGAAAACAACCTCCGTTATACTTTCTAAGGTATTCCGATAATTATTTTTACTCCTTTCTAATTCTTTTTGCGTAATCTTTAATTCCGTAATATCTCGCCATATGGTATAAAATGCAGTTCCATTAAAATCGGGAATTGAATTTAACGAAACATCCATCCATATTTCTTCCCCTTTTGAATTAAGATGAACCCATTCAAACCTGTGGTATCCATCCTTGCCAGCAATACGAATTAAATCTTTAATTTTTTCAGAAGAATAATTTCCGTCAGGTTGCTGTTCAGGTGAAATATCACTTGGAGCTTTGCCCAACAACTGATCAATGGTATCAAATTTCAGTAACTTCAATGTAGCTTCATTACAATATGTAAATACACCCTTATTTAAAATTAGCATCGGATCTAACGAAAGATCAAATAACTTGTCAGCAAATTTTTTATCGGGAAATTTTTCCATGTTTTTATTCTTAAGATAGCAAATGCCTTTGTTAACCTTTTTATTAAAAGTACAAAATTTCTTATCAATATAAAAGAGTAGCTAACTCCCAACAGATTATTTCTACCTTAAATAAAAATAATCCAGAGACACCTATTTACTTAACAAATGATTATGTTTTTATTTTTCAATTTTGTATATTCATCGCTACAAAATAAAATTATAGACCATGAAGTATTTACTTATTACATTTTTTGCACTTTTAAGTTTTGCGGCACATAGTCAATGTGTAAATTTCCACAAAGAAAATTGCAATCTACCCTCTACCTGGGATTATGAATTTGACTCACAATCATTGAGTGTTCCTCTTTTTTCGGGACAATCATTCAGGTTCAAAGCTGTTTTTTATGAAGGCAAAGATTATTTTATTGGTTTTTGTAAGGAAGCTGAACTTGGAGAAATTAAATTTCGCTTTTTAAGTGAAGACATTGTTATTGACAATACTTATTCAGAAAGCATGAATGATAATTTGGAATTTATTGAGTTTTCAAATACAGCAACTAGAATTGCAATTATTGAAATAAAAGTTGGTAAGACTAAGGTGATTAATACCAACGAAAGAAAATGTTTAGGTGTAATTATTGGCACTAAAAACACAGAGAATTAAAACCCGAATATTAAATTTAAATCAAATAATTATGAATGCTTCTTATTCAAAAATCGCAATAGTTTTAATTACAACATTGTTTTCGTTTTATTCTTGTAATAATGATAAGAAAAAAGAAAGCGTAACTGACAATACTATTATATTGGAATTAGATGAAGCTAATTTTACCGATAATTTAACATATTATAGGTTTCCTTCGCCCGAAGAAATTTTTGAGTATATAAAATTAACAGGTATTAATTATAGCGACGAGCTAGTAAATCCGGCCTATTACCATGACAAATATACAGACACTTATTCCCAAACAATTAACATGGGTATTTACATTTCTGATTTGGCCTACATCACTATGTTCAATCAACAAGAAAAATCTCTGGATTATTTTGAAGCTATCCATTATTTAAGTGAAGCCATCAGAATTTCATCGGCTTTTGAAGATCCTTTATTAAATAGAATAAGTGATAATATTGATAATGTAGACTCATTGGTTATTATTGCAAGTGATGCGTATCAAGACATTGTTGATTATCTGGTTGACAATGACATGGAAAATAAATTGTCGGTACTTTCAATAAGTGCATTTATCGAAAGTCTTTACATTACACTTTCGTACATTGATGTTTATGACGCCAATAGCGAAATGATTAAACGCTTAGTTGATCAAAAGTACGCATTGAGCAATTTATACGAATACTCAATGCAGTATGAAAAAGATAAAAATGTAAAAAAAGCTATTGTCCCAATTTCTGCCTTAAAAGAAATATTTGATAACCTACAACCAGAAAAACAAACCTCAACAAAAGTTGAAAACAAAGGGAATAAATTGATATTATCGGGGGGAACAAAATATGTTATTTCAGAAGAAGAGTTTACAAAATTAAAACAAATTATAAACGACGCCAGAGCTGAATTTATTAAGTTTTAAATAAAAAATATAAAGGGAATTTACTCGAAGAAGATTCCCTTTATAAAGTATAAATTGAAAAGCTATTAATATGAAATACATATATATACTATTAACATTACTAATCACTTTCCCTGTTGCAAGTCATTCGCAAAAAAAATGCAACAAATATCTTGAAAAAAAATGTGATGGTTATGGCGATCCATTTCGATTCAGTGGGCAATCAAGAAACGCACTTTTTGAATTGGGACAAAAATCAGAGTTTAAATTAGCTGTATTTGGTGGGTTTGAATACAGAGTTGCTATTTGTGCTGAGAAAAATTTAAAAGGTATTTACTTTCGAATAAGAGAAGACAATACCAATAAAAATATACTTTATGATAGTTCGTCGGAAATAGAAGATTTTTTGGAAAAAATGTTTTTTGTTGAAGAGTCGAAAAATTTAATTATTGAAGTTATAGTTCCAGAAGGAGATGAACCCAAAGAAGAACAAGATTATAGTGATAGATATGGGTGCATGGGTGTTTTAATTGAATATTATAGAAAAAATGATAGTGGATTTAATTAATTATTAATCTAACAAATAAAAATATCCTTGTTTTACCTTTTCTGTATTATCATAAGAAAGTATTTTAACTTGATAAATATACATTCCTGATGGACTTTTGCCATCGAAAGAATATCCATCCCAAATGGGATTTTGTTCATGTGACTCAAAAACCTTTTGCCCTGAGGTATTAAATATTTTCAATTCCAGTACTTGTTTTATACCCCACCCTTTCACTTCAATAAAATCATTCACACCATCATTATTTGGAGAGAATGCTGTGGGTACATCAACGGAATATTTCTCATCTACTTGAACAAACACACTATCAATAATTTTAAAACAATTATTATTATCGATGCTTGTTAAATAAATATAAACCGATTTCATAGGAAATATGGTTGAATTCTCACAAACTGAGCAATCAAAAATATTCTCAGGAGACCAATAAAAATCATCAGCATTTTCAATTGTAGCCTCAAAAGCAAATTGTTCCCCAATTATAAGGCGAATAGAATCGGATGCATTTAATTGCTGAGTTGGTTTTGGCTGAACCGAAACGTATACAGAATCATAACTTACACAAAAATTAGTGTCAACAACTTGAACTTTATAATTTGCGGAAACTAGGGGATAAATGGATATTTCAGAAAGCGAATCAATTAGTTCATTATTTACTTGCCAATAATATTTATTTCCACCTGCAGCATAAATTGATACCGTATCGTACTGACAAAGCAAAGTATCGTTTGATATTTTAATAACTGGCAATGGATAAATTTGTACATTTTTAATGGCTGAATCTTTACAACCAACTGTATTCTCAATTAACAATTTAATTTCATATGTTCCAGAATTAATAAAATTGAAATCAAATTCAGAATCACTTTGCCAATCAACATCATTATTCAACCATTTAATACTATTGTAACCTATCGAGTTTTGATTAAAACTAATATTAAATGGTACACAAACTGCCGTATCGGATATGTCAAAATTTGCAATTAACTCCGGAATAATAATACTATCGGAATAAAACTTTTCACACGATTCAATAGAATCGCTTCGAATAGTAAGAAACAACTGCTTTTTACCCGGAGCTAAATAGGTTTTATTAAATGATTCAGTATAATAAGATTCGCCATCATCGGTGGTCCATTCAAAATAATCAATACCTGTATTATTTTGCATCGAAATTATTGTTGGTATGTTTATACAAAATGAATCTGGTGCACTAATTTCAGCATAGGGTCCATTAATTTGAATGTATTCTTCTTTTTGAATTGTATCTGAGCATCCTAAAGAGGTGATGGCAATAAGTTTAACATCAAATAATCCTGGAGCTTGATAGGTATGAAAAGGCATTTGAATATTTTGAATGACAGAGCCATCACCAAAATCCCAAATCCAATTAACTAAATCATCAGATACTGTGGTATCGTTAAAACCTATAATTTTAGGATAACAAATAGAACTTTGACTATTGGCTGAAAAACCGGCTCTTGGGTTTACTTGGACATAAACATAATTTGCTTTTTCAATAATAGAGTCACAGCCCAAAGAATCGACAATATAGAGTGAAATTGAATAAAATCCGGTATCGGTATATAAATGATCAGCTGCGAATTCATTTGAAATATTTCCATCGCCAAAATCCCACAAATAGGTTGTTTCACCTTGACTAAATGAAGAGTTTTCAAAAAATATAGAATCATTAAAGCAATGGTAAGGTTTTACTGAACTAAAATTGGGAACAGGCTTTGAGGTGTATATCAAGCTTTGTTTTTGAAGCGTTTTAAAACAACCAAAAATATCCTTTACCGTTAACGATACATCGTAATAATTATGAGCATCAAATAAATGTATCGGATTTTGTTCAGTAGATGAAAATCCTCCATCCCCAAAATTCCAAATCCATTCCGATAGAGTGGTATCGGCAGTGGAATTATCAGAAAACTCTACCGTAAATGGCGAACATCCCGAAGAATCAGTAATAGAAAAATCTGGAGAAACATCGTAAATGTGGACATTTTTTGTAATTGTATCCATGCATCCATTAATATCTTTTACTTTGAGTTCAACCTCAAAATCACCAGGTTGGGTATAAATATGTTTAATTATTCCATTTGAAAAGATTATTGCTGAGGTATCCTTAAAATTCCATAAATATTTACCAACATGCCCTCCAGAAGAAAATACATATTCATCAAAAGAATTATTCGGATCGAAAGAAATAGAATCGTAAATGCAATTATATAGGGGGCCAAACTCAAAATCAGCTTTTAATTTTCGTGCCAATATTGTTTTTGTTTTTTCTAATCCACAATTGGTGTTATCATTGATCGCAATTAAACGAACAAAATAATTTCCTGTGGTATCATAAATATGCTCAACAATTTTTGTTGATGTTGAATCATAGCTATTATCACCAAAATCCCAAATCCATTCTTCAACTCCATCAATATCTGAAGTGAAGGTATATTTGTAGGGATCAGCACAAGTAAAAGTAGAAACTAAATTCCCAGCAGGACCTTTTACAAAAACAACAGAATCCATTTCAAAAGTAGAACCCATGCAATTGTTATGAAAAACCGTTAAGGAAACATCGATATATCCGGTATCGGAGAATTGTACGTTTGGGTTTTGTGCTGTGGAACTTGATCCATCGGAAAACTGCCAAACCCATGCATTTACAAGCTCAGAATCGGTTGAAAGATCGGTTAATGCGATTTCATTAGATCCACAAATAGAATCGATACCTGTATATTCAAACATGGCATTTTGAGGGTTTCCTGCAATTAATTCAGCGTTAAATTCATTTCTACAACCCGATTGATTTTCACCTACAAGTTTTATTTCATATTCGCCAATGTCATTATAAGTATGAGATTCTTCATATTCATCGCTTATTTCGGAATCTCCAAAATCCCAACTCCAACTTACAAAAGGATCACTTGAGTTTGTGGAAATACTATGATTTTCAAAATCGACATTAATAGGAATACACCCAGACATTTGGGAATTATAAATTGCTGTGTCGTTCGGAGTAAAATAAACTTTAGGAATAGACACATAAATACTACTATCTACAACTAGAGTGTCTGAGCAGCCCATATCACTATAAACAATTAAGGTATCCTTTAAATACAAATTTCGTTTTTTTAGAATTTCCGCATTTTCGTAAATTGTAATACTTGGATTTGCATGATCGGTTATATAATCAAAGCCAATATGCCATTCCCATGAATTGTTATATTCAGCTTGACTTGTATAATTTATTTGCGTTGGCAATTCACAAATGTAATTGATATCAGTTTCAAATTTTGCAGTTACTCTATCGACAAAAACACTTGCTTTGATGGTGTCGAAACATTCGGTTTGCAAGGCTGCAACATAAGTTATTTCAAAATTTCCCGTATCAGAATAAGTTTTTTGTGGATTCATTTGATTTGATGTAGTTCCATCACCAAACAGCCATTGGTATGAAGAAGCTCCTGTGGTAGTATTTGAAATAATAAGCGTTTCATTTTTACATAAATAATCATCTTCAATTAAAATTTCGGCATGCAACTCCTGCAATTTTATAAAATTCGATTTTACTAAGGAATCTTGACATCCGTATCCATCGCTTACGAATAAGCTTACATTGTAATTAGAAAAGCCATTGTAAAAGTGTGTTGGATTTTCCAGCGAACTTTCTAATCCATCGCCAAAATCCCATAAATAATTTAAATCAGTTACACCCGATGAGCTATTTGTATAATTGACAGTTAAGGTATCAAAACATGACAATGTCTTACTTGCGCTAAAACCTAGGTTTGGCTTGGGTGTTGTGGTTATGTAATTTGAAATGCTATAATTACTCTCGCAAAAATTAGAGTCTTGAATGTATACCGATATGGTATAAGTATTTACTCCATAAAAATTATGTGTCGGATTTATTTCTGAGCTTGATGATCCATCGCCAAAATCCCAAATTGCAGTCATAATTCCGGCATCTCCTTGGGTAATTTCAGATTGAAAGTCCACTTCCAAAGGTGCGCATCCAATTTTCGGAGATTCAGTAAAAAGCTCAACATTCGGACTTTTATAAACATTAATAAAATTAGCTTTAATTAATGTGTCAGAAGAAACATTATTACTTACAATTAATTTTACTGTGTATGAACCGGTGTTTAAATAAACTGCTTTTGGATTTTCCAGTTCAGAAAATGTCTCATTTCCAAAATCCCAGGAATATTCAAGATTTGAACCTTGAGAACTATTCACAAAATCGGTAATTAAAGTATTGCACCCAACACTATCGAGAGTTGTAAAACTAGCTACAACCTGAGAATAAGTATTATTTACACTAAATAATGAAAGCAAAATAAAAATGTATGTCAGTTTTTTTATCATCTTAATAAATAGTACAAGGAATCCGATAATTTTCTATAAGCCTATTTAAACCAAGGTAAGCTATTGTTAGCTCGTATATGTTAAATGTCGAAATTTTATTCTTTTTGCCCATCAAATTAAATGAATATGCAAAGCCAAATTGAAACTTACTTACCTGAGCACCAACATTAAATACAATATCATTTGGATACTTTTTTGTACGCATCACCAAATAAGTTCCAGCCCAAATTGAATTTACTTTAAAGAAATTATATCCCAAACCATGTTTAATGTCCGATCCAATAGCCAATTCATTTAAAATAGCACTTGAATTATAAATTACAAAGGGTTTTAAAGTTTGATTCTTATTCAAAAAATAATTTGTCTTTGAGGATAGTATAAATTGAAAATATTGTGGGACTTTTAGTTCACTAACACTTGATTTTTGAGCTAATACATTTCGAACATTTACCCCAAATTGAGAATAAAAATTTGCAAAATAACGTGTCCATGCTATCCCTGCATTAACATTTATACCAACCTTTTTTTCGTTTGCCAATAGGTTTTCGTTCGTTGCAACTAATGTATTAAAGCTTCCTGTTTCCCTATCGTATTGATCAGGAAACAACAAACTGCTAAAATCCAATGATCGATAAAATAGCGAAGGTTGAATTGCTATATGAAATTGATTGTTTCGATAGTTTTTATGATATGCTAAGGTGGTAAATATTTCGTTGTCAACTAATGGACTTGAGATAAGTTTTTTATATGAAATTGCCCCTCCCACCGATAGTTTATCATCGCCTGAAGCAATCTGATAATCCCCCGATAATAAAAATGATTGTACGGGGTGATCGGGTAAAAGACGTTGACTATTTATATAATTACTTATAACCCAATTATGAGAATGCCCCCCTATATTATATGGTAGCGCGTAATAATTATCAGAATTTATATGTAAATAATCAAGCGTTTGAGAACTTCCGAAAACTGTACAACAAACAACAATCAGATAAAAAAGAATGCTTTTCTTCAGAAATAGTTGTTTAATAACGTACATCATTTTGCTACATATTTGACTAAAGTTACATTAATTATTATACAAATTCAACAGGGTGTTTTTATTTTTTGTAAATTATGTGAAATTTAAAGTAACCCCTTAAAGCAAGTATTTTGAGAACCCTTTTTTTTCTTATTTCATGTACCCTTTTATCCAATATAATAATGAGCCAACAAGTGCTTGAAGCAAGTGGAAAAAAGCTAAAAAACTTGGCTCAAAGCGCAGAAATACTGGGAGATAAGTACACAGCTATTGAATATTACCAACAACTTGAAAAAGAGAAGCCAAACACTAAAATACTATTAAAACTTGCCGACCTCTATTTTGAAACAAGAAATTATGAGTATGCCAAAACGTATTATCAAAAATTAAATTTAAGCAACAATTTTCATAATCAATTTCGTCTTGCTTTATCCTATAAAAATATTGGAGCCTACGATTCTTGCATCTATTATTTTGATAAAATTAATAAAGAGAAATTAAGCTATAATGAAAAAGTACAGCTAAAAAAAGAATACAATGGAGCTCTTATTGGTTATGAAGCCGATGACAATTCTTCATTAATAGAAATACATCATTTAGAAGGTCAAATTAATTTTCCGCATATGGAAGGGAGTCCCAATTTTTTAAATGATTCGCTTATAATTTTTAGTTCATTTGAAGCCAATGAGAACAATCAATATTCTATTTACGATGTAAATAGCATCCCAAAAAACCAATTATATTTTGCAAAGCAAATAAATGGAGAATGGAAACGTGATAAGAAACTTGAAATTACCACAGGTACAGAATCGGTGAGTTCTGCAAACGGATGTTTTTCGTTAGATGGCGCACGTTTTTATTTTACAATATGCAACAGCAACTACCAAAATAAAAAAATATGCCAGCTATATGTTTGTGATTTTAAAAACGGTATTTTTCAAAATGCCCGGAAAATTGGCAATGAGGTTAATGGAAGCTATTTTACTTCAACCATGCCTTCGGTAGGAACGGTTCAAGGAAAAAACAAGGAAGCTATTTATTTTTCATCAGACCGACCCGGTGGACTCGGCGGAATGGATTTATGGTATACGGTTTACTATATTAATCGCGATAAATTTTCGGAACCTCGTAATTTAGGTAGAAAAATAAACACCCCTGACGACGAAATAACCCCGTTTTACAGCCCAAAAACAAAAACCCTATTCTACAGTACCAATGGTATGGTAAGTTATGGTGGTTTTGATATTTACAAAGCAATAGGCGAAATGCGGAGCTGGTTGAATCCGAAAAATATTGGCAATCACATTAACAGCAATGCCGATGAAATTTATTTTGTTCTTAGCGATTCTCGATTACAAGGCTTTTTTGCTTCAAACAGGCCTGAAAGCCTTGACTTGCAAAACGAATATTGCTGTTTTGACATTTTTCAATTCAAATTTACAAATCCAGATTACCTACAACTAAAAGGCACTTTACTTACATCGATAAACCCCATCATAGAAAAACTATTGCAGAATGGGATTGAATTTCGCGATTCAACAAAAAATAACCACCGCTTAAAAAATGCCATAGTATCGCTTTACATAAAAAACAATGAATTGGGCGATTCCCTTTATATAACCAGCGACACCACCAATCAACTGGGAGAATTTGATTTTGATGTAGATGATGATTTGAGTTATAGTTTAATTATTCACGACGACCAAGAAATTAAAGCCCAGATAGATGTTTCCGCTGAAGATATACGAAATAGTGAAATGAGTGAAATTGTGATTAAAACACCCGTAATTGAAATTATGCCAAGCGATCCGCTGGTAATAAAAAACATAACTTACGAATTTGGTAAAAGCACTTTAACCGAAAATGCTAAACTAAGATTAGATGCTACCTTAATTATGGCCTTGAAAGAACTTCCAGACATAATAATTGAAATTAGCTCGCATACCGACAACATTGGTGATGATGCTTTTAATGAAAAACTTTCATTGGAAAGGGCTAAAAATGTTGCCTTATATTTAGAATCTCAAGGAATTAGCAAAAACAGAATGATAACCAAGGGATATGGCGAAACGCAACCTATTGCAGCTAACATAAATGAAGATGGAAGTGATAATCCAGAAGGAAGAGAAAAAAACCGACGCACCGAATTTAAAATTCTTAATAAAAAGGCTAGTTCAAAAATTAAATTCTAGTTTATTTATTTGTTAAATACTGAACATGCAGTAACTGATCATCAAGCATATAACTCTCAAAATCCAACAAAATAGAATGCATTATTGGCAAAACAAAATCATTCGATATCAAAATCATATGTCCTAAATCTTTTGATCCAATGCCAATGGGAATGTAAAAAGCCTTTCCCCCATTCAAACGAATTATTGGCTTATTTTCAGATAATGAATTTAGTTTTTCAAGATCAAAATCAATATTATAGGTCAATATTTCAGCTCCTTTAAATCGAAACACACCCCCATCGATACTAACTCCCGGATACTTAAACATTTTAATTATAAAGGCTGCAATTTCTTTTTGAAATTCATCAACCGATTCATATCCATGCAGAGCAACTTTGTTTTTAATTACATCGAACTTTTTTGAAAGTTGAAAAGGGATGGAAAGTATTACATATAAGTAAGCTCCTATCAAAACACCCAACAAACCACCGAAAATGGTAATTGGAATATAAATAGAAATATTGCTAAATAAGTGAGTTGCCCCAACCCAGAATAAGGCAGTTATAACAACAGCAACAATAAAAGCGATAGTATTAATTGAAAAAGTATAAATTCGATCGAAAGTTGAAAACATATGCTTTAGTTTTACTATAAAAATACGAAATATTAGCGCCAACTTTTACTTAAGGCATTCGATAATTTTTGCAAAACATCATTTATACCTCCGGGTTGTCGTAACCATTCTATAAACACCCCAACGTTTTGTGCCAACCAACCTTCACCCCCAGCATGAAATTGCGCTGCACCAATTGCGTAAAAAATAAATATCAAGTATAAAATAAAAAATATAAACACTTGAACCCTGCTAATCTTTTTGCTAAACAGATAAACAAAAATTGTAATTATGGTAATTATTAATAACATTATTCGAATATCAATTAGGGTAGGTCCTTCTTGTACAAAATTTATTTTTTCACCCGAAATAAGCAAGAAAATTGCTAATGGCAAACCAATACTAATGGTAATATCAAAAATATTTGAGCCCAACACATTCGATAAGGCGTCGTTATGATTCCCCTTCCTTGCATCTTTCATTGAAATTATGGTGTCAGGAATACTACTTGCAGCCGCAACTAAAACCAAAGCTACAAACAGCGGATTTATATCCATTGAATCTGCAATCATTTTACAGCCTTCAACCAGCCCTGCACATGCTACACCAATAATAAATATCGCAAAGAATAACAAATTCCAGCTTCTAAAATTCCGATTGCTCGTATTCTTTAATAAATACCTAATGTACCAATTTGATTTACCATTTGACATAAATTCAGGATTAGGACTCTCACCTTTACTCATGGTTTTTAGCGCATAAAAAATATAAATCACATAAAAACTGGTTAAAATCCATCCGTGCCACTGGGTAATGTAATTGCTCGATAAAATTACCAACAACAACAATTCGGCTACTACCAAAAAAATACCATCGCGTAAAACTACTTTCTTAGAAACATTAAATTGTGTTCCACCCTTGGCTAAAACAACAACAATAACAAGCAAAGGAATTACAATGCTATTAAATATAGCCGAACCTGCACTTGCACCAATACTTGCTGCTAAATCGCGACCCAAATTCTCATGGGTAGCAAAAACAAGGAAAAACACAGTGGTTAACAATTCAGGAAACGATGATCCAATAGCATTCAGCGTTAAGCCTTTAACACCATCGTTCATGTTTCTTCCCAAATAATCGGTAGCTATTTCAAAAACATTACTTGCTTTAGCAATAACCACGGAACTTACAATCATAATAGCCAAACCAAAAATCAGATGCTCCATAGTATTATCAAGTGCTAAATTAGTAGTACAAAGTAAACACAATTTAGACATTTTAAGATTTAATTTCCTTTAATAAAACAAGCTATTTTAGAATATATCTCTCCAAAAATAATGTCTATTAAGAATTAATTTAAATTACAAACGTGCCCTAGGTTTCATGTAACCATTATTCATTTTAGGTGTCTAATTTTACATATTTTATCAAAAACCCTTAAGACAAATAAGTTACAAGTTCTAAACCATAAAAAGTATAACTATGAGTAGACAAACCTCCTTCTTAATTTTAGTTGTTCTATTTCTCATTTTTCAAAGTGCCATTGCCCAAAACAATGCAGGTAAAAGCTGGAATCAATTCAGAGGAAATAACAGAAATGGCGCTGTAAGCAATGTAGAATTAAACAAATGGCCAGCCTCAGTACCTGAAAAAGTTTGGAAAACTTCTATAGGCGAAAGCTTTACTGAACTATTAGTCTCGGGCGATAAAGTTCTCACTATGACCAGTACCTATTCTGCAGACAGCACTTCTGGCACTGAATATATGATTGCATTTAACAACCAAACTGGTGAAGAAATATGGAAAACTAAAGTTGACTCACTTTTTATTGATGTTGATAATTTTGGCGATGGTTCCAGATCTACACCTGCACTTGACAATGAAGCTGCATATTGTTTAAGTTCATTTGGAAAACTTCATGCTCTATCAATTAAAAATGGAAATATATTATGGACCGTTGATTTCATAAAAGAATTTGGAAGCACTCCACCTCGATGGGCTTTTGCTTCTTCTCCAATATTGATAAATAATAAAGTTATTATTGAAACTGGCGGAACTGAAAATAGAGGTTTTTCTGCCTTTGATAAAAATACAGGAAAAACAATTTGGTCCACTGGCTTTGCTAAACCATACTACAACTCACCAGCAATAGCAGAAATTGATGGAAAAACAAATATAATTTTTGCTTCTGACTCAATGCTTATTTCACTTGATGAAAATGGTGAAGAAATTTGGACTTTTAGAATCCCTTTCCGCTACCCCATGGCGATGCCATTATTTATTGCTCCAAATAAAGTTTTTATTTCTGCGGTAAGCCAAACAGGATGTGTATTGGTTGAAATAAATAATAATGTTGCTACTGAAATTTACAAAAACAATTCCATGAAAAACAATTGGAGTTCATCTGTTTATCATGATGGATATATCTATGGGTTTAGCAATGCAACCTTAAAATGCGTAAAAGCTGACGATGGAACCTCAAAATGGTCGAAAAGGGCACTCGGCAAGGGGAGCTTAATTTTAGTTGGTGATAAATTATTGGTATTATCAGATAAAGGAGTTTTAAAATTAGTAGAAACAAATCCAGAAGCATATACAGAGCTAAATTCATTCCAAGCACTTGAAGGGAAATCGTGGACGGCACCATCATATGCAAATGGACGTATTTACTTGAGAAATTTAACCGAAATGGCATCTTATAAAATTAATTAACGATGAAAACACTATTTAAAATACAGATAATATTCGCTGCACTTTTATTGGTTACTTCAAACATAAATGCCGGCGAACTGGAAGATATTATTGCCAAGCATATTAAAGCACATGGCGGAATAGAAAATTGGAAAAATGTTGAGTCTCTTACTATAACCGGTTCTTTTACCGGATTTAGCGTCTCTTCCGAATTTACCACCATAAAAAAAAGACCAAACTTATTCAAAAGTGAATATCGTTTAGGGGAATTTGATATAACGGAAACTTACAATGGCTCAACATACTGGATTATTGACCCCTCCCTTGACATTGATTTCCCGAGAATAATGAATTCAGCAGAAGAAAATGTAAACCTTCAGAAAGCTGAATTTTGTACACCATTTTTTGATTATGAGAAAAATGGAAGTAAAGTAGAATATCAAGGCGAAGAAGTTGTTGAAGGAGTAAAAGTCTACAAATTACAGTTAACAAGAAAAAATGGAAACAATGAGACTTGGTATTTAAATGCTAAAACCTATTTAGAATTTAAAATGGAGTCAGTTTGGGCTGATTACGCATCTCCATTAAGGCAAGAAACATTTTTTGATGATTTTAGAGAAGTTGACAAAATTATATTGCCATTTTACATTGAACGTTCATTTTCTATTCGTAATAGAATCACCGAAATTGAAGAAGTGAAAATCAATAAAACTGTTGATAATTATATTTTTGAGATGCCTTTGAGCAAAGAAATTAGTAAAATTAAAAACCTTGAAGGTAATTGGAGCGTTATTGTTGAAGCACTTACGCGCCGTGGAATGATGCGTATTGATTCTACAAGTTCTGTGATAAATTTTTCTGGTAATAATCTTTTACAAGAAAAAATAACCTACGAAAACTATTTTAAAGTAAATAAATTAATTAACTGGACATACAGCTCTGATTCAAAAAACTATAGAATGAGCTTGTATAGCGACCTTACATCGAAACTATATGTTCTTGAAGGAAATTTCAAAAATGACACATTGGTATTTGATAATAAAGGAATTCAATTTGATACCATTGATAAAAACAATAAAAAATACCAACAATATTCAATTACAAATATTACTGACGATAGTTTCCTAATGGAAATTGCCTCGTCGCAAGATAAAGGGGAAACATGGAGAGTTCGAGAAAAATTATATTACTCAAGACTAAAGTAACCCCGAATTATTTTATTAAAATCCTTCCAAAGCGTCTATACATGGGCGCTTTTTTTTATAAAAACATTTTTAGATCAGTAGATAAGTTCATATGTACAGACGCAGCAATTATACGGGCTTATTATATGTGCAAATGCTGTCAGGAGCTACGCACGCTGACAGATTTGACCTGACTACGTCCGAAGGTCTTGTCAGCGTCTCTCTCACGAAATGAAACAAAGTAGTTAACTACTGACCTTATAAACATTTTTTTAACGAAACATTATATAATGTTAAGGTGATTCAAACTATAAAAATCAATCAAATACTGACAATATTACATAAGCTGAAGAGCTGAATAAATAAACAAGCGAGGTATAATAGACAAAATTAATGGTTTTTGAGACTGAAGTTGTTCAAGTGGACATTTTTAATGGTTTATTTTTCACC
>JAEINW010000026.1 GCA_016342715.1 Salinivirgaceae bacterium
CTTTAAAATCCATTTTGTCCTGTTTTAAGTTGACTTATTAACATTTTTTTAGTCAACCTATTTCAGGACTATACAGGGTCATTATTATCAACAGATTCCCTAGGCTTTTTTGAGGGTTTATTTAATATGGCAAATGATTATATCAAATCGCAACCAAACAAAACATTACTCAAATTCAACATTGAATATTTTAATACCAGCTCCTCAAAACTGTTACTAAATCTTCTAATTCAATTTGAGGAACTTTTAACCATGGGTAAAGACGTTTATCTTGAATGGCATTACGAAGAAGATGATTTTGACATGTATGATGCTGGCAAAACCTATGAAGCAAGCATTAAAATCCCAACACAACTTATAGCATTCGAATCCTAGGAATTCTAATGGGCTTGCAACCAATTTTCACCAACTCCAAAGTCGACTGTTAATGGAACCTTAAGTTGGGTTACATTTTCCATTTCGTATATTACAATTTCTTTAACCTTTTCTAATTCTGCTTTAAGCACATCAAACACCAATTCATCGTGCACTTGTAAAATCATTTTTGATTGGATATCCTCTTTTTCAAAACGTTTTTGAATTCGAATCATAGCAATTTTAATAATGTCAGCAGCTGCTCCTTGTATAGGTGCATTAATTGCATTTCGTTCGGCGCCTCCTCGTACAATAGCATTATTCGATTGAATATCGGACAAATACCTACGTCGGCCAAAAATAGTTTCGGCAAATCCATTTTCGCGTACAATAGCAATGCTTTGATCCATAAATATTTTTACTCCCGGATAACTTTCAAAATAGTTATCAATAAGGCTTTTTGCATCACTTCGAGAAATATTTAGGTTTTGTGAAAGTCCAAAGGATGAAATGCCATAAATAATTCCAAAGTTTGCTCCTTTTGCATTGCCACGTTGCTCACGAGTCACTTCTTTTTTATCAACTTTAAATATTCTGGCAGCTGTTGCTGAGTGAATATCCTCACCATTTTTAAAAGCCTCAATCATATGCTCATCTTCACATAAATGAGCCATTATACGCAGCTCAATTTGCGAATAGTCAGCTGCTAATAAAATATGATCACCGTCGCATGGAATAAATGATTTTCTAATTTCGCGACCTCGTGCTTCACGAATGGGAATGTTCTGCAAATTTGGGTTATTTGAGCTCAATCGTCCCGTTGATGTAATAGTTTGATTGTACGAAGTGTGAATTCTGCCAGTCTTGCTATGGATAAGTAATGGTAGTGCATCTACATAAGTTGAAAGCAGTTTTCTTAACGATCGATATTCAAGAATCTCTTCAATAATGGGATGTTTGTCTTTTATTTTGCTCAAAACATCTTCGCCTGTTGCGTATTGTTTTGTTTTTGTTTTTTTCGGGTCGCTAATAATTTTCATTTGGTCAAATAAAACCTCACCCATTTGCTTTGGCGATGCGATATTAAACTCGACTCCTGCATGCTTATAAATACGTTGTTCAACTTTTAAAATATCTTCAACCAAAGATTTTGAAAAATCAGCCAGACTTTCCTTATCAAGCGTAACCCCTTGATACTCGACTTTTGCAAGAACATTTATAAGCGGAATTTCAATGGTATTAAATAATTCAAGCATGTTGGCTTTTTCCAATTCCTTTTGTAAGAATGGCATTAATTGAAGTGTAATGTCGGCATCTTCGCAAGCGTAATTTTTCAATAATTCCAATGGAACTTGACGCATACTTATTTGATTTTTGCCCTTTTTCCCAATTAATGCTTCTGTTTTTATTGTATTATAATTCAAATAATTTTTTGCTAAATCATCTAAATTGTGTCTAAAGTCGGGTTGAATTAAATAATGAGCAATCATGGTGTCAAAAAATGGGCCTTCCACTTCAACTCCATAATTCATTAAAACCATAATATCATATTTCAAATTTTGACCAACTTTTAATACCTTTTTACTTTTAAAAAATGGATTAAACCGTTCAATAATTATTTTTGCTTCCTCAAAATTATCGGGAAAAGGTATATACCATGCTTTATTGGTATTAGTTGATAATGCCAAACCTACAAGTTCGGCAGAATGAATTACAAGAGAAGTTGTTTCGGTATCAAAACAAACCTGTTCCGATTTTAAAAGTTCTTGTACCAAAGCTAGCTGTTCTTTTTCGTTCGATACAATTTTATAATCGAAAGTTAGCGAAGCTAAGTTTTTTAAATTGTCTACGGGTTTTTCTTCAGCTTCAACCGGAGCATCAAACAAGGAAGCTTGAAAAGGAACGCCCGCCGGTTTTGAAGGAGCACTTTCCTTAGTTCCCAATACTCGATCAATTAAATTATTAAATTCTAATCGATTGAATAGTTCGGTAACCTTTGCTACATCGGGTGATTCAACAATATAATCATTGGCATTAAATTCAACGGGAACATTGATTTCAATGGTTGCTAAAATTTTTGAAAGTTCAATTTGATCTTTAAAATTTATAAAATTTTCTTTTTGTTTGCCCTTTAATTCCTCAATATTTTCGTAAATTCCCTCCAACGAACCATAAGCGCTTATCAGTTTCTCGGCACCTTTGGGTCCCACACCCGGACATCCAGGAATATTATCGGAACTGTCGCCCATTATTCCTAATAAATCAATTATATTTTCAGGATATACTTTAAATTTTTCGTGTACTTTTTCACGATCCCACACTTCGGCATCGTTTCCATTGCGAGCAGGTTTAAAAACAAAAATATTGTCAGAAACTAATTGGGCATAATCTTTATCTGGAGTCATCATAAAAACCTGAAATCCTTCTTTTTCAGCTTTTTTTGCAAGGGTACCAATCACATCGTCTGCTTCAAATGTTGGTATTTCAACTACCGGAACGTTTAAAGAGTCGATCATTTCCTTTATCCAGGGAATTGATTTCCGCAGATCTTCAGGCATGGCTTCTCTATTTGCCTTGTATTCTTTAAACATTTCGTGCCTGAATGTTGGACCTTTAGGATCGAAAACTACTCCAATGTGTGAAGGCTTTTGCTTAGTTATTACCTCAAGAATAGCGTTCGCAAAACCAAATACGGCAGATGTATTATCGCCTTTTGAATTAATTCTAGGATTATTAATAAATGCATAATAAGCACGGTAGGCTAAAGCATAAGCATCGAGAAGGAATAGTTTTTTTTCGGACATGTGAATTGTTTTTTGTTTGCTAACAAACCTAATTCTTTTTTTACTATCAATAAAGGATTCATAAAAATAATTATGATACTAAATTATTCATCTTGTATAATTAAATGCATTTACTTACATTCGTGCGTTTGAAACATTGTACAACCAAAAAAATCTTCTGCCTATGGAAAATTAAAGAAATATTATTTTACTTTCTCGGAAAATAATATGGAGTCATTAAAAATGGCGAGGGAAAAATATCATTAAATTGAAAACAAAAATATACTAAGTTACTATGAAAAATAAAGTATTCAACCTAATTATTTGCACACTTATTGTAGGGGGGGGGGATTACATCTTGCCAAAAAACGCAAATAATAGAAGACAACCAACCAACTCTTGAGAATGAAAGCTTAACTGTTGAGAAACAACTCATCAACTTCAATAACAAGATGTTAAATCCAGACCATAGAAAATCAGGTGAAACAATATTACTTAACGATGCGATTGATTTAATGGAAGGTGCTTTTAATTATTATTATGGTTTCATAAATAATAATTATTCAAAAGTCGAGACCCAAACAACTACCGTTAAAGTAGATTTCTCTACAAATTCTCAAATCCTGATCTCAAAAATTCAAGAATTATATATCCAACTAAACAATCAAATTTATAATACATATAATAGTATTGAATTCGAACAAAAACATTTAAAATTTGTGGATATTGAATTCACCACTGTTGAAAATGAAAATTTTATAAAATTAAATGTGGGTGTTGGTCAAGTTGCTTCAAATAAAAGCATTACGTGGGTAAATAAAACTCCTTTTAATGACCAAACTGATCAAACTTGGCTATTAAGCATCTACCCCCCATCAAATGATCACTACGAATTTTATGAACAATCAAATGCAACAATAGCAATTAATGAACTCGTTAACATTACTCATGCTAATACTGATCAATATGTTTACCTTGTGGAAGAAACAGACTATCTAGAAAATCATTTTCCCTATGAAGAAATATATAATTCTACTGATATTGATTTAGCTGCTCCAAATGAGTACCCAGGTTCTTTGCTATTCGAATATGGTTTTGCTGATGCTAATGGAGCATGGGAATTCTATGGCAATATGCCCAATGGCGACCAAATTAATTTTGGATATGAAGGTATATTTGTTAATTACAAGGTTATGAATAAGCTTTATAATGTTTGCATGTACACCATTGAAACATATAAGCCATATATGAAAGAAGCGATAAATTCAAATCTTACCAATGATTGTTACGTTTACTTTCATGAAGGAAATTATTACGGGTGGGCTTCGGGTAAATTTAAAGTCACCTACGCTTCAAAATATAGACGTATATTTATCGAAGTGCCGAGGGAGCCTTGTTTGATGTAGAATTAAAAAGACACTAATTGAAAAGGTATTTTCAATTAGTGTCTTTTTAAAATAAAATAGTTAGCATCAATAAATCACAATTTAGATACTGTCTCATGAAACCCTCACCATTAAGAGCGTTTAAAAAATATCGTACAAAGACAAAAGGACATGAATAAATTTTGAGGGTTTCATGGTAATTGAAAAACAAAAAATTACAATTTAAAATTGTAACTAATTGAAATACTTAAACTTAAATAAACTTTACACGAATGAAATTTATTTTTACAAATGTCCTAATTTTTACATTAATTAATCTTTGTTCTTCGCAAACTTTTGAAACTACTTTTTGGAAAACTGAAGGATCTCAACAAGCCCAAGTTATTGAACTATCAGATGAAAAATTTATTGTTAGTGATTTGGTACTACAACCTGATTATAATTATTACCAAAAGTTTTTTTTATTTGATAAATATGGTGCATTATTGACCACCACGGAATTTGAAAATGAATTATTTTGGAGCATGAAGGCGGTTGGTTTAGATTCCATTTTATTATTAGGAAATGAAACTATAAATGACTCGACCAGTAATATTGTTGTGAAATTAGTCAATTCAAATTTTGAAGAATTACATATTGACAAAAAGGAAGTTGAATTCCCTTTTTTCAATAAAGCTCTTCTTTTAAACTGGAATGATACGTTGTTTTTTCTAAATATTTACAAAAACTATTTTAACCAGCCCGAAACAAAATATGTATTTGGGAGAATAGATAAACAATCGTTTGAAATTGTTGATACCGTTATTCAAACAATAAATTTAAATAGTTGTAGGTTGTTTTTAGGTTCTGTAAATGGTGATTTTTACCTAATTGAAGGATGGGCTAAAAAATATTGTTTTACCAACGATTTCACCTTTATTGCAGATTCAAGATTAGGTGATGGTCATGTAATTGGAAATTATGATGCCATGGTTTTACCCGATTCATCTCATTACATTCTAAATGGTTTTAATAGCGAATATTCAATGGAAAACGAGGATTTGGCACTAATAAAAACAGATGCCAATCTGAATGTACAAGAAAAGTATTTATTTGAATTGGACTATCCTACAAACCGAGTGAGCAAATTTACTAGTTTTGCCCAACACCCAAATTATTTTATTATGGGAGCTACTGTTAATTTTGATCAACACCCAACAACATTTGTTACTAAACTAGATTATGATTTTAATGTATCTTGGCAAAAAGAAATTTCATCAACCGATCCGCATTATTTATCGTCAGTAACTTCAACAAAAAATGGCGGTGCAATTTTAATTTCGATTGGCAATAATTCTGATAGTACTACAGACTATTCATACTTGCGAATTATTAAAATGAATGCGAATGGTGGATATAATTCAATTTTCATAAAAAGAGACTTCGAAAATACCGTTAGCATTTATCCAAATCCGGCAAGCCATAATATAACCATAAAATGCAAAAGGGCTCATTTACCAAATCAGTTAATTATAACAAACAATATTGGAAAAGTTGTTTTAGAAGCTCAATTGAAAACAGAAGAAACAACTTTAAACATTTCACAGTTTGAGCCAGGCACTTACGTTTACCAATTAAATAATGGCCGTCAAATTATTGGCTGGGGAAAATTTATTAAAGAGTAATTACAAATTATCAGAAGCAAACCATTCTGCATATGCAGTGGCTGTCTCGTATAAACGTATTGAGAATATTTTTGCTTTTTCAGGTAATTTTGCTTTTATTTTTTCAGCAAAATCGTTTACCATGTTTTCACAGGTAGGTTGATAATCGACATAAATTGTATTTGAAAACATTTGGTGGGTTTCAGAATTATAATTTACCCCCGAATTTTTATTCAATAAAAAGGCATGATCGTACACATCAACAATTTCCTTATTCACTATTTTTTTTAAGTCACCAAAATCAATGAGCATTCCAAGTTTTGGATCTTCCATGTTTGTTGAAGGAGTTCCAATTACAGTAACAAACATTTTATACGAATGTCCGTGTACGTTTTTACAAAACCCATCGTAATTCATTAGGGCATGTGCCATTTCGAAATTAAATTCTTTTGTTACTCGTATAGTTTTCATTATGGTAATACTTTTTAAGATTGCGCAAAAATAACAATTTTAATGGGCGAATGTTTGATTTTGCAATTTATCCGCCAATTTTTGCCATGTTTTTTTTATATTTATATGAATTAAATTATCTAGCAATGAAAATTTCGATAGTATCAATAGTTTGTTTGGTCTTTCTTTTGGGATGTTCTAATTCTAATAAAGATAAAACAATTGTGGATGAGAGTACTTTTAATATAAGTGACAACGATGATAATGAAAACCAATCAACAAATGACGAGGTAGTATTCTACAATGTTTTTTCACCGGTTGATTTAGAAAATATGATTAATGAAAAAAACTCATATTTCAATTCATCACTTTTAAATAGCACTGATAATTTAACCTCTTATACTGAAAGCTCTAAGATTGCTTTAAACATTGGAGTTTATGGAGCCGATTTAAGTTATTTATGGGTATTTGCGCAAACCCAACAAGCATTATCGTATTTAGCAACCATTCAACACCTAAGCAACAAGTTAGGAATACCTAGAGATTATGTTGATTTCACCTCTGAATCGATTGAAAATAACATGCAAAATATGGATTCCATTGCATCAGTAGCACGCAATGCGTACAATGCCGCAGCCAATTATTTAAATGGAAGCGAACGCAAAAATGCATCCATATTAATTCTTTTAGGTGGTTGGATTGAAACGCTATACATTTCAACTCAAATGTACACAAAACCCGACCCTATTTTGGCTAGTAAAATTGCAACGCAAAAATATTCCCTAAACAGCATAATTACACAAATGCAAAACCATCAAAATGACTTGGTTATGTCAGAATATCTGATTCTTCTCAGAAAGCTAAATGAAACTTTTGCAATTTTTGAAAGCCAATTAAAACCAGGGGATATTGAAATTGATACTGCGAATAAAAGAATTACCATAAAAGAAAACAGCAGCTTAGATATTAAACCTGCTCAACTTAACGAAATTAATGAACTGGTAGGGAAAATACGCAAGCATATTATAAATTAATTACTGAGAACAACTATAAGGGTAACTAAAATTACTAGTCCAAAAAATAAAGACCAATAGGTAAATTTGAATCTTGAATGATCAGAGGGTTTTTTAGATTCATTTGTTTTTCCACATAAATCTTTATCCATTGAACTTAACACCCACTCACTATTATTATATGCCATAAACTATTTGCTTATTTCTACAAAAATATAATTATTTCAAGTTGAGAAAAACAGAGTAAAAACCGATTTACAACTAAGTATTAATACCAAATAGTTTTTAGCCATTTACACAAAAAACAACTTGTTAAATTATAATTGGTGCGATAAACGCTTTTTTTATTAATTTTAAACGTTGAAAACCAAGCACTATGAGAAAAAATATATTCTTTGTTTTTATTCTATTCGTTACTTTCCTTATAATAAGCTGCGCTCCTAATAAAAAGGCAGAAGTAAAAGAGAAGCATCTTGAAACTGAAATGCAGGTTGAAATAAATGAAAATGAAGTAAGCTTTAATCCAGATAATTATCAAGCCGAAGATATTGTATTTTATAATTTATTCTCTCCTGTTGATTTAACTTACTTGGTTTCGAAACAAAATGCTTTTTACAATTCGTATTTAATAAACCCAATAAACAACATTACAAAATATACCGAGAGTAGTAAAATTGCCTTAAACCTTGGTGTTTATGGTGCCGATATTAGCTATTTATGGATGTTCGATCAATCACAACAATCTCTTTCGTACCGATCGGCTATTCAGCGATTAACCGATAAATTAGAAATACCTCGCGATTTTGTTGATTTTACCTATTTGCAAGCAGAAAATTATCAGGAACAATTTGACTCTTTAGTTTTTGTGGCAAGACACTCATACACAACTGCCGATAATTATTTAAAAGAAGCTGATAGAGAACATTCTGCAGCATTAATTTTACTAGGAGGATGGATAGAAACCCTATACATTGCTACTCACATGTTCGAAAATCCAGACAAAAAACTTTTAAGTAGGATTGCCATTCAAAAATATTCTCTTAGCAGTCTCTATAATATACTGCAAAAATATCAGGATGATAATGATGTAGCTGAATATTTACTTTTACTTAAAAAGCTGAAAAAAACCTACGATGAACTTGAGGTTCAATTTGAAGCTGAAAGTTTAGTTATTGATACCGCAAAAAAAAGAATTTCGTTAAAGCCTGATGCCGCCTTTGAAATAACTCCCGCTGACATTGTAAAAATAAAAAACCAAACTAGACAAATTCGGGAATATATAATAAAATAAGGTTGTACTACTAATTTTTATGGGTATGCATTTCTGAATTTCCAAGTACACAGTCTTCAGTTCTCAGTACTCATCAAATTTAACAACTAAGAATTGCCGACTAAACTCCAATGATAAAAATGTACGATATATAAGTTTTTCCACCTAATTCGTAACAATACCCTTCTCAAGTTAACATAAACCGCCAAGGACGATTTTTCCAATATTCACCGGCATAGTCAACTCCAACCCGAACATCGCTTTTGTAATTGGCAATAATGCCTGAATCTTCAACCCAAAGTTCATTGTTATTTAATAAATGAATTTGATTAAATTCTTTGCGAATATCTAAAGCTTTAGAAACTCTTCCAGGACCAACAACATCATCAATTCCACGAATTAATACAGCTTGTGGATTATCTTTTTCTCCACTAACAAAATTCAATAATAAATGAATGCCATAAATAAGGTAAACATACATATACCCACCTTCCCAATACATTACTTCGGTTCTTGCAGTTCTACCTTTACTGGCATGACAAGCCAAATCTTCCTCGCCTCTATAAGCTTCAACTTCTGTTATTGTGAAACGCTTTACAGTACCATCCTTAAATTTGCGGCAAATGGTTTTGCCTAATAGTTCTGGTGCTACAGTTAAGACATCGCGAGTGAAAAAAGAGTTTGGAAGTTTTTTCATTGGGTTAAATTGACCTGTCAGGGTTTTTAATTGTTGATAAAAACCGTGACAGGTCATTATTGTAAATAACTAATACTCTGTTTTCCCATCCATTTCAATCCAAGTTTGGAATGTTTTAATGGCTTCTTCAGGTAATAATTGAATAAATTCTACTTTGCGTTTATCAATAGGTAAATCTATTTCATCGTAAATAAAGCTGTCGTCGAAACCAATATTGCGAGCATCTACTTTATTGTTTCCGTAAAAAACTTTGTCGATATGTGCCCAATAAATTGCACCTAAACACATAGGGCAAGGCTCACACGAGGTATAGATAGTGCATCCCGCAAGGTCGAATGTTTTTAATGCGGCGCAAGCTTTGCGAATACAGTTTACTTCGGCGTGTGCTGTGGGGTCGTTATCGTTGGTTACACTGTTTGCTGCAGCTGCAACAATTTTTCCGTCTTTCACAATTACAGCTCCAAAAGGACCGCCACCTTGTTTCAAATTATCCATTGAAAGTTGAATGGCGTCGAGCATAAATTTTCTGTCGTTGTTTTCCATCGATTTAATTTAAATAAGTTTCTAAATAATTTTGTGTTAAACCCAAAATCGTCATTTGATACTTCAAATGCCTTAACAATTTACACAAACCGCTCCAATTCTATAAGGAACAAATGTTTGCCTAAACCGGGATTTATCCGAAACGGACTAAACCAATTTAATGGCATGGGTCGGACAGATGGTTTCAATTTCTTTTAACAATTGTTTTTCATCAGACCAAAACGCACAAAAATAAACATCTTTTTTTAATTCGCCATTAATTAAATCGGCTTTTCCATCATCCTTATTCATTTTCCAGATGTGTGGTGCTTTTATAACGCACGAACCACAACCGATACACTTTTTTCGATGATATTGTATTTTTTTCATATTATTCAGTCTTCAGTCGCCAGTAGGCAGTAAGCAGTCACCAGTCTTCAGTCGCCAGTCGGCAGTAGGCAGTAGACGGTCTTCAGTTATTGAATTTGCTGGGTACTGTTGACTGAAAACTGCCTACTAATACTATTGCATAAGATCTGGTTCTGCAGCTACTAATTTGTAAAGTTTATCGCCACGACGAATAAGTTCATTCAATTTTATAGAAAGTTTTTCTCCTTTTACGGCTTTTTCGATCGATTTTAAATCCACACGAATCTCGGAAATTGTTAATTCCATTACACCTGTGGTTTCGCCAATAATTAATACTTCGTCACCAACCGATAATTCGCCACTTGCCATAGTAAATTCAGCTACATTCAATTTAGCGAAAAAATTAGTGCATTTTCCTAGAAACTGCTTACGTTTAGTAGCTACCGAACCATAAATTCCACTCCATTCTCCCAATTTTTTTCCAAGATAATACCCGCCCCAAAAACCACGGTTAAAAACGGTTTTTAATTTATCTTCCCAAGCATGGATTTTTTCTTCTGAGAAACTCCCATCAAAAATGGCATCTAAAGCTTCGTTATAGGTTGAAACAACCATTTTAACATATTCAGGACCACGAGCACGCCCTTCAATTTTTAATACCGTAATTCCTGCTATTATCATTCGATCTAAAAACGGCAGTGTACACAAATCTTTTGGCGACATGATGTATTCGTTGTCGATCTCCAACTGATATCCTGATTCCTTTTCGGTTACTTCATAAGCCTTACGGCAAGTTTGAAAGCACGTTCCCCGATTTGCCGATGCATTTTGCTCATGCAGACTCAAATAGCATTTGCCAGAAACCGCCATACAAAGAGCTCCATGAGTAAATGTTTCTATTTCAATTAGATTTCCTTTAGGTCCTCGAATATTTTCTTTTTGTATTTGTTCTGCAATAGCAGCTACCTGATTTAGGTTTAACTCACGTGCGGTAACCACCACATCGCAAAATTGAGCAAAGAATTTAACTGCCTCAAAATTCGAAATATTCAATTGAGTAGATGCATGAAGCTCGGCTCCTTTTGAAAAGGCATATTGCAACACCGATAAATCGGATGCAATAATAGCAGTAACTCCATTTTCAACAGCCGCATCAACCACACGGTGCATCAGGTTTATTTCATTATCGTAGATAATGGTATTTACCGTTAGGTAGGTTTTTACCTTATTCTCATTGCAAATTTCAACAATCTTTTTTAAGTCGTCGTAGGTAAAATTATTCGACGACCGCGCACGCATATTTAATTGCTCAATGCCAAAATACACCGAATTTGCTCCTGCTTGAATGGCAGCTGCCAACGATTCATATGAACCCACTGGTGCCATTATTTCAATATCTTCCCTTCGTAATTCTTTTCCGTAGATTGTTTTCATTCTGTTTCTTCTTAAATCTTCAATCCTTGTTCGATATTCGTAATTCATTTTATATTTCAGACTTTCAGTCTGATTTTGTTTGCTTTGCAAACACATGGGGCGCTGCCCCAAGTTTTGTTATTCAAGGCTTTCAGCCTAATATTCTTTATTCTAAAATCAAAATTAGATAATCAGTGTTCGATATTTTACTTGTTTTTTATTCCCCCTCCGTCCTTCGGACACCTCCCCAAGGGGAGGACTTTTTACATCAGCAATTATTCGTTAATAATTGTTTCAATATATTTTACAACCTGCACATTATCAATTTCATTCATGCATTTAAAATGACCTTTGGGACATTTTTCGTATCCAATTTTTGAACAAGGACGGCAACGCAGGTTTTTAACTTCAAAAACTTTAGAATTTTTATGGGCTTGGTAAGGATACATTCCCAATTCAGGAACTGTATTTCCCCATACCGAAAGAATGGTTTTTTTGAAAGCTGCTGCAATGTGCATCATTCCAGTATCTGGAGTCAATACTATATCGCATTGTTTTATTAAGGATGCGGAATTATGCAAACTAATTTTCCCAACAGTATTTAAAAAAGGAACTTTTAAATGTTTTTCAATTTCAGCCGCTTGTTTTTCAACATCCTTTCCTCCAATTAAACAAACAGGTACGCCACTTTGGTTGGCAATAGATACTATTTTTTCAACGGGAATTTGCTTGGTGTTATGGTTTGCCCCCACTACAACAACCATAAATTTTCCTTTAAAAGCAGCATGCATTTCCTCTGGATTCACCTCATCTTTTTCTGGAATAAAATAATCCAAGCCCTGTCCGTCGTCATTTACATCAAAAACCGAAACGCTATCCAAATAGCGATCGACAATATGAACATCAGGCATTTTATTAATCTTTAAATTAACCAGCAACCACTTTTTAAAATTTAGCTTGTCAAAAGCAAAGGCAATGATTCCTGTTTTACGTTTAATAATGCTTGTGCGCAGATTGTTGTGCAAATCGATAATATAATCGTAATCTTCAGCTATTATTTCTTCAATGGTTTCATTGATGTTTTCTTTTAAGGTTAAAAGCTTATCTACATATGGATTTTCATTTAGAATTCCTGAAAACTGCGGTTTGGTTAGATAATGAACCTCAGCTCCTTCAACCTGTTGCTTTAATCCACGAATAACCGGAGTTGTTAAAACAATATCTCCTATAGAACTAAAGCGTATAATTAAGTATTTTACCATCATCTATTTACTATTATCGTTTGTATATCATTGATTTGTGGCGGCAAAGATAAAAAAGAAGAACGGAGAACGAAGAATGAAGAATGAAAAATTAACAAAAAAGCAGAAACCCAATGAGTTTCTGCTTTTCAGACATATAATATTTCGTTCTAGATTTTCTCGGCTAAAAGAATAATCTTGTTTTTCATAACTTCAATCACTCCCTTGTCAATTTCAAAGATTTTTTCCGTATCGTCTTCTTCAATAATTTGCACTTTACCTTTTGTTAAGGTAGAAATAATTGGAGCGTGATTTTTTAACACTTCAAAAGATCCATCAGCACCAGGAACCTGAACTAATTTTACTTCGCCGGTATATATTTTTGCGTCGGGTGTTACGATTTCTAATTTCATATTTTAAGTAGTTTAGAAGTTAGAACTAAGAACGTATTAAAGTTTTCTTTCGTTCTCCTTTCTTAATTCTTCGTTCTTAATTTACTTTTTCGCATCAGCAAGCATTTTCTCGCCTTTAGCAATTGCCTGCTCAATAGTTCCCACTAAGTTAAATGCTGCTTCAGGATATTGATCGACTTCTCCATCAATAATCATATTGAAACCTTTAATAGTATCTTCAATACTAACAAATTCTCCCTTTAATCCGGTAAACGCCTCAGCAACATGGAAGGGTTGCGACAAGAAACGTTGTACACGACGTGCGCGGTGAACCAATTGCTTATCTTCTTCCGATAATTCATCCATACCAAGAATAGAGATAATATCTTGTAATTCAGTATAGCGTTGTAATGTATAGATAACCCTTTGAGCTGTTTGGTAGTGTACTTTTCCTACAATTTCTTCAGATAAAATTCTTGAAGTGGAATCCAAGGGATCAACTGCTGGATAAATGCCCAACTCAGCAATTTTACGACTCAATACTGTGGTTGCATCTAAGTGAGCAAAGGTAGTAGCAGGTGCAGGGTCAGTCAAGTCATCAGCAGGTACATAAACCGCTTGTACCGATGTAATGGAACCACTTTTAGTGGATGTAATACGTTCCTGCATGTTACCCATTTCAGAAGCTAAGGTTGGCTGATAACCCACGGCAGAAGGCATACGTCCAAGCAATGCTGACACTTCAGATCCGGCTTGTGTAAAACGGAAAATATTATCGATAAAGAAAAGAATGTCTTTACCTGCGCCTTTACCATCGCCATCGCGATAACTTTCAGCTACTGATAGACCCGATAAAGCAACACGTGCACGAGCCCCAGGTGGTTCGTTCATTTGACCAAACACCATAGAAAGTTTTGAGTTTTGTAAAGCATTTTTGTCCACTTTATTTAAATCCCATCCGCCTTCTTCCATGCTTTTTCTGAATTCTTCGCCATAGTCAACAATTCCTGCTTCAATCATTTCACGAAGCAAATCGTTTCCTTCACGAGTACGCTCTCCTACTCCAGCAAAAACTGAAATACCCGCATATCCAATAGCAATGTTATTAATTAATTCTTGAATAAGTACTGTTTTACCTACCCCAGCTCCACCAAATAAACCAATTTTTCCTCCTTTTGCATAAGGTTCAATCAAATCAACCACTTTAATTCCTGTAAAAAGAATTTCAGCTTCGGTTGATAAATCTTTATACAATGGAGGCTCTCTATGAATAGGATATCCACCTTCTTTAGATAAAGCTCCAATTCCATCAATGGCATCACCAGTAACGTTCATTAAACGCCCTTTAATGTGGTCTCCCACGGGCATAGTAATAGGTGAACCTGTGGCAATTACATCAATTCCGCGGCTTAAACCATCGGTTGATTCCATTGCAATAGCACGAACTGTGCTTTCTCCAATATGTTGTTCTACTTCACAAACCAAAACGGAACCATCTGCGCGTGTAATTTCAAGTGCGTCCAGAATGTTCGGAAGCTCGCTTCCTTCCTGTTCAAAACTTACGTCCAATACAGGTCCAATAATCTGGATAATTTTTCCAATATTCTTAGCCATTATGCCTGAAATTTTATGTTTTACTACTATTTTCTATTTTATTCTACTTAATAAATACTTTCCTAAGGATTCTAAAGCTATTTTTTGCTCTGTTTTTACCGAAACCTTATCAAGCTGTTCAAAAGCTTTTTCGGAGTATTCTTTTGCTTTATTTAAAGTCAACTCGTCAATATTAAGCTTTGTATAAATTTCTTTTACCGATGCAATTTTTTCCGCTTCGTCAAATGCTGATTTTGAAATCCAAGCTTCTAATTGTTGTTTTTCAACTCCAGTAGCTTTTTCCAAAGCATTGATGAGCATAAATGTTTTTTTATTCTCAACAATATCGCCGCCGTTCTTTTTTCCAAAAACTTTTGGATCACTGTAAACATCTAACCAATCGTCAATTAATTGGAAAGACAAGCCAAGGTTAATTCCAAAATCGTACAATAAATCGGCATCCGTTTTGCTCGCTCCTCCAATTATGGCTCCCATTTTTATGCTGGCTGCCAAAAGAACGGAAGTTTTTAAGCGAATCATCTCCATGTATTCCGATTCTTTCACATCGCTACGCTCTTCAAAAAGCATATCGTACATTTGACCTTCGCAAACGCCCGAAGCTGTGTGCGAAAACAAGTCTAATGCTTCGGATAGCTTTTCAGCCGGAGCTTTACTTACTAATTTATAAGCCTCCACCATCATAGCGTCGCCCGATAAAATAGCGGTATTTGCGTTCCACTTTTCATGCACCGTTGGATTCCCTCTCCGAACTGGAGCATTATCCATAATATCATCGTGCAATAAAGTGAAATTATGAAACACCTCAAGTCCAAGTGCCGGAGCAATCGCATTATCAATCTTTTCAGAGAACATCTTGCAAGCCACCAAAGTCAAAATCGGACGTATCCTTTTTCCTTTGTTTTTTAAGGTATAAGAAATCGGATGGTAAAGTTCCGCAGGAGGATTTTCGAATTTTAAGGCCTCTATAGCCTCCTCAATAATATTTCTTACGCTTTCGATTTCTTGCATATTTCAAAATCTTTCAACTCAAACAGACCTTCTTTAAGTACTTTTTTAATACCCTCCTCTACCACAATTAATTTTCTTCCTAATAGCAATTTCATATCTGAATTATCAGGCTGTCTTCTACGCATATCGCCATCTTTTAAAGGGTCAAGATATACAATTTTCGAATTTGAATTTGTAAGCTTAATAACCAACTCTGCTATTTGTAGTATCGAAATTTCAAAATTTCCACCAATATTTATAACATCATTTAGAAACTGATTATCTGTTAAGGTTTTCAAACAAGCATCTACATTATCATCAATATAACAGAATGTTCTGGTTTGCTTACCATCGCCATAGATGGTAATATCTTCGTTATTTATAGCTGCAAGAATAAACTTACTAATTACAAAATCTTTACTTTGTTTGGGTCCATAGGTATTAAAGAACCTAAATATTGTATAGTCTAAATCAAACTCTTGTTTGTATGAACGCATAAAAGCTTCGCCCACATTTTTTACAATTGCATAAGGCAATCGACTATTTAATGGAGTGGTATATACATTTTGTGGAACTTCCACCGGATCACCATAAATTTCTGATGAAGATGAAAAGAAAATTCTTTTAACGGTTGTGTTTTTCGATAAACCCAAAATATTTTTAATTCCATCGATATCTTTAAGCACCTTGACCGGATTTTCCTGAGTACGTTGTACGCCCACCAATGCGGCAAAATGAAAAACATAATCAAACTGATACGAGGTCATTATTGGAGCAATTTCACTATAATCATTTACATCACACTTGATAAAACGCCAGTTGTCTTTGGGTAATTCCGGCAATTTTCCAATATCCCCAGTCGATAAATCATCAACAATAACTACATAATTATTTTTATCAAGTATCAGCTTTTCAGCAATGGCACTCCCAATAAATCCAGATCCTCCTGTTACCAAATATTTTACCATTCTTTTAAGTTCATAGCTCGTAGCTTATAGCTCGTAGCGTTATTATTTAAAAATAAAACCTCAACAACTATCAGCTATCAGCTAACAGCCACGAGCTGTTTTATCCGTTTAATGCTTCAGCCCCACTTACAATTTCCAATATTTCATTAGTAATTGATGCTTGACGAGCCTTATTGTATTGCAAACTCAAGGCTTTTAATAAATCGGTTGCATTATCAGTTGCCTGATGCATGGCTGTCATACGAGCACCGTGTTCTGCCGCATTTGAATCGAGCAATGCTTTATAAAACTGAATTTTTAACGATTTTGGTATTAAGTCTTTTATTATCTCTTCTTTTGATGGTTCGAACAAATAATCAACGTTTGTTGCACTGTTTTTTGTTTCAACTTTAACTACCGGTAAAAATTGTTCAGTACGCAAAAGCTGTGTTGCTGCATTTTTAAATTCATTGTAAACCAAATACACTTTATCGTATTTACCATCAACAAAGCTTTTCATTATTGCTTCAACAACCGGAGAAACATGATCAAAATCTAAGTTGTTGTATAAATCATTTTCGTTAACTACATTAATATTCCTTCTTCTAAAAAAATCGAAGGTGTTTTTTCCAACAGCCAATACATCAACATTTCCGTTTTGCAATTGTTCGCTAAAATCATCACTAATCAATTGAAGTGCTTTACGATTCACATTAGTATTAAACGCTCCACATAGTCCACGGTTAGAGTTAATTGAAACAATCAATATTTTATTAAACCCTCTATCCACTGCATACGGATTATCTTCTAAAGAATCCAAGCTCTCAGAAAGATTAGATAGTATTTCAAATAATTTATCGGCATAAGGCCTGATACGAATAATTGCCTCTTGTGCCCGACGAAGTTTTGATGCCGATACCATTTTCATAGCACTGGTAACTTGTCTGGTGGTTTTCACCGAAGCCATTCGAGTTCTAACTTCCTTAAGGTTTGCCATTTTTTTAAGTGTTCAGTATCCAGTCTTCAGTTGGCAGTAAGCAGTAAAATAATAACTGTGTACTGCCAACTGTTTACTGTGTACTATTAATTATATTTTGCTGATAATTCAACAACAACATGTTGCATTATTTCTTCAACTTCTGGAGTTAATTTACCTGCTTTTAATGTTTCCAATAAATCTTTGTGTTTCATTTCAAGTCTGTCGAGATATTCAATTTCAAATTCCTTTATCTTATTAACAGGAACTGACGATAACAAGCCTTTAACACCACAGTAAATTATTGCAACTTGCTTTTCAACAGACATTGGCGCATATTGTCCTTGCTTAAGAATTTCAACATTCTTACTACCTTTATCAAGAACATTCATAGTTGCAGCATCTAAATCGGACCCAAATTTTGCAAAGGCTTCCAATTCGCGAAACTGCGCCTGATCAATTTTTAAAGTACCTGCAATTTTCTTCATCGATTTAATTTGAGCATTACCACCCACACGAGATACAGAAATACCCACATTAATTGCCGGACGTACACCAGAATTAAATAAATTCGATTCCAAGAAAATCTGACCATCGGTAATTGAAATTACGTTGGTTGGAATGTATGCAGATACATCACCAGCTTGAGTTTCAATAATTGGTAAGGCTGTTAATGAGCCTCCACCTTTTACTAAAGGATTCCCATTTTCATCTTTAGCATCGGCTAAAACTTTTGGTAAATCGTTCATTTGACGAGCAACATCATCGGAGTCGATAATTTTTGCTGCACGTTCAAGTAAGCGACTATGTAAATAGAAAACATCGCCAGGATATGCCTCACGCCCTGGAGGACGACGAAGTAATAAGCTTACCTCACGATAGGCAACGGCTTGTTTCGATAAATCGTCATAAATTACTAAAGCAGGGCGACCTGTATCACGGAAAAATTCCCCAATAGCAGCTCCTGCAAATGGTGCATTAAACTGCATAGCCGCAGGATCGGCAGCTGTAGCCATTACAATAGTTGTAAATGCCATTGCGCCAGCTTTTTCTAGTGTTTTTGCAACGTTGGCTACGGTAGAACCTTTTTGCCCGATAGCTACATAAATGCAATAAACCGGTTTTCCAGCATCGTAAAATTCCTTTTGATTTATTATGGTATCAATTGCAATGGCAGTTTTACCTGTTTGGCGGTCACCAATAATTAACTCACGCTGACCTCTACCAATAGGTGTCATGGCATCAATAGATTTTAAACCCGTTTGTAAAGGTTCGGTTACTGGTTGCCGATAAATTACTCCAGGAGCTTTGCGTTCCAAAGGCATTTCGTACAAAGTACCTTCAATGGGTCCTTTACCATCAATGGGTTCACCAATAGTATTGATAGTTCTACCTAAAAGTCCTTCACCTACATTGATAGATGCAATTCTTTTGGTTCGCTTAACAGAGTCGCCTTCGCTAATACCCTCACATAAACCAAGGATTACCGCACCAATATTATCTTCTTCAAGGTTGAGAGCTATTCCCATTACCCCATTTTCGAATTCGATTAACTCGTTCGACTGAACATTTGACATTCCATAAATACGAGCAATACCGTCACCTACGGTTAATACTGTACCTACTTCTTCTAGTTCATTTTCCGATTTAAATCCTTCTAGCTGCTGCTTTAAGATCGAGGAAACTTCTGAAGGTTTAATGTCTGCCATATCTTATTTTTTTATTTAGTCTTCAGTCCACAGTATTCAGTAATCAGTTTTATCTGAATTATCTATTTCTATGGAATTTAAAATTTCATATTAACAATAACTATATTCAGCAAAACTGCCGACTGCTATACTGCCGACTGCTATACCGAAGTATCTAAAAATTCTCTTTTAATTTTATTCAATTTTGTTGCCACACTTGCATCAATCTGGTCGTCGCCAACACGTAAAATAAAACCACCTAACAATTCCGAATTTTCTTCAGTTGTCAATTCAACTTCGGTATTAAACAAATCGGAAATAACTTTTGCAATTTGTTGTTTGGTTTCATTATCGATACTAGATGCCGTAGTAACTTTTGCTGCTTTTATGCCTTTAAACAATCGATATTGATCGATAAAATTGCGGCATATTCCTGGTATATACACTTCACGTTTATTATCGGCTACCATTAAAAGGAAACGCAGCGTTAAATCATTCACCTTTTGGGTAAAAATTTTAGCCATTATTTCCCTTTTACGATCCGTTTTAATAAGCGGACTTTCAAGCAACAATATAAAATCTGATTGTTCGCATGTTAAAGCAACTTGTTCCATATCTTTTTTAAGCTCTTCAAGAATATTTTTTTCTTGAGCTACCTGAAAAAGGGCTTTTGCATAACGAACAGCTATTTTGCTTTGGTTCATGCTTTATTAGTTAATCTTTGTTTTATCAAGCAAATCTTTAATCAAAGCTTTTTGCTCCGCATTATCAGCCAATTCTTTCGAAAGAATTTTTTCAGCAATATCTACTGAAAGGGTAGCAATTTGATTTTTGATCTCATTAATTGCTGCACGTTTTTCGTTTTCGATGGCCGATTTTGCTGATTTAATAATGCTTTCTGCTTCGTTTTTAGCTTGCAATTTTGCTTCTACAATTGTTTGCTCTTTTAATTCGCGGGCTTCTTTAAGAATTTTATCGCGTTCTATACGAGCTTCTTTAAATACTAGATCGTTATCAGCTCTTAATTTTGCCATTTCTTCTTTGGCCTGCTCAGCAGAATTTAATGCTTCGGCAATACTTTCGTTACGCTCGTTTACCGCATTCAAAATGGGTTTCCAAGCAAAAGCTCTTAAAAGAACTAGTAGAAATAGGAAGATTAATACCGTCCAGAATATCATTCCTATTGCAGGAGTTACCAAATCCATATCGTTCGTATTTTAAAGTTTTCGTTTTAATTAACAAAAGAAATCCTGCAACCAACCGTTACAGGAAATCGAGTCTTTTTTACTTTGCTACAAGTAATGAAACCACAACAGCAAATAAAGCAACACCTTCAACAAGTGCAGCAGCAATAATCATTGCAGTTTGAATTTGAGAATAAGCTTCTGGCTGACGAGCAATAGCGTCCATTGCAGATCCACCTACTTTACCAATACCTATTCCAGCACCGATAACAGCTAATCCAGCTCCGATTGCAGCAATTGAAATTCCAGTCATAATTTTCTTGTTTAATTAAAAATTTATTAATGATGTTCTTGTACAGCCAAACCAATAAATAAAGCCGACAACAAGGTAAAAATATAAGCTTGTAATAGAGCCACCAGCAATTCCAACACATCCATAAATAACACAAATGCTATTGAAACTGGTGATATCCAAATAGTTTTAAATATAAAAATTAATGAAACCAAACTAAGCACAATAATGTGTCCGGCTGTAATGTTTGCAAACAAACGTATCATTAAAGCAAATGGTTTGGATAAAATTCCTATTAACTCAACAGGAATCATAATAGGCGCAAGCCAAATAGGAACTCCCGGTGTTGCAAAGACATGTTTCCAGTAATTCTTATTTCCACTTAAATTGGTTATTAACATAGTAATAAAAGCCAAGGTCATGGTAACGGCAATATTGCCGGTTAAATTCGCTCCATTAGGCAAGAGACCTAACATGTTATTAAACCAAATAAAGAAAAACACAGTAATTAAATAAGGCAAAAACCTTTTATATTGTTGTTCACCAATATTTGGAATAGCAATGTCGTCTTTAATAAAAAGTATGATTGGCTCCATAAATCCTTGGATGCCACTGGGAATTCCATTTCCTTTTTTGTATTTGCGAGCCATTGGAATAAATACAATAAGTAACAAAATGGCAGACAACATCATGGAGGCTACATTTTTTGTTATGGATAAATCCAAAGGCTTCACATTAGTGATCTCCTTTTCTTCATTGTAATTTATTTCACCGTGCTCGGTTAAATATATTTTGCCATGAACAAGAGCATATTCGCAATTGCCTTTTTTTACAGTGGAGTGTCCATGATGGAATTTTGAGGACATAAAAACATCTAAATTTCCATCGTGAAATAGAATTACCGGCAGTGGAATACTAACGCCCCGTTTTTCACCGGTTTCTTTGTCCACCTTGTCTAAAATATGCCAATCGTGTGCATCAGCAATATGCTCCATAATAACCGCTGTTGGATTAAATTCTTCTTCAGCCTGATTGCCATCAAGTTTTTCAGTACCATGCTCATCACTTGCAAACAAGGCAAACCCAATAAATAGTGTAGTTAGTAAAAGATAAAACCTCTTCATTATGTATAAATAATATGGTCGATTTTCTTAATATTTTTCCCAAGAACGTTTTTTAAACAACAATTCCTTTTTAAAGTTCAAGAAACAAAGGTGTAAAAATTCCTTTTTAATATTGTTATAAAACAGGTTAAAATTTTACTGATTTTTGTTAGCTCTTTTCATCTCAATAATCATGTTCATGTTTTTTACCAAAAAAACCACTTCGAAAGTAAGCAAAATGAAATAATCTACCATAAAGTTTAAGGCAATGGGAATTGATTTTTCGTTTGGTGGGAAAATATATGGAAAAAGGTATAGTATACATAGCCCCATTTTTATCAGACTTAATGCTGTAAAGAGCAATCCAGAATATTTTGGCCATTTTTTAAAAAGCCATCGCAAAGCTAAAAAGTGAACGAGGGTTAATAGGAATAAAAAGACATAAGATTCTATAAGTATTTTTTGAGACATTCCAAGGCCATTTGGCACAGCTCGAACCAACAAAAAATGAATAACAAATAGAACAATAAATGTTGGTATAAAATGGGTGAGAAATTTATTAATATTTAGTGTCATTTTTTCATAAGTCCTTTAATTACAAGATACAATGAAATAAATATAGCAAGTAATGACAAAATTAAAGTCCATAGAGGAAATTCCGAAGGCCTTTTTTCATCTAATTTTTGGCCTGCAAAAACCCCTAAAATAATAATGCCAAGCATCTCGAAAGCCATTCCCGAATACCTGGCAAAATAATACACCGAAGATTTTTTATTAAAATCTTTATTTTTTCTTTTGATCATTTGTGCTTGAAAAAGCTGTATTAGCAGCAGCCCCACTAGACATTTTACAGTTTCCTGTAAATGATGCTCCTGGCTCAATAGCTAATTTGCCCGTACTAATATCACCCAATATTGATGAGGATGCTTTTAAGGAAAGCAATTCTGCAACAGTTACTTTACCCTCAACCTTACCTTCAACTTGTGAATTTTTACAAGTAATTTCACCTTTTACAACCCCTGTTGGCCCTATTACAACTCTACCTTGTGCAATTAGAGTTCCATCTAAAGTTCCATCAACTCTAATGTCGCCAGAGCAATTTACAGTTCCAGTAATAGTAGTTCCAACTATTACAATATTGTGTTGCTTTTGCTGTTCCGTTTCAAAATTCTTAGCCATAATTCATTATAATTTTAGGGTATTCTTAGTATTTGTCTCCGTCGTAAGCCCATTTTAAATAAATAGTTCCCCAGGTAAAACCAGCTCCAAATGCCGATAGAATAAGGTTATCCCCTTTTTTCAACTGTTTTTCCCATTCCCATAAACATAAGGGAATGGTTGCTGCAGTAGTATTTCCGTATTTTTCAATGTTAATCATCACCTTTTCAGGAACTAAGCCCATACGTTTTGCCGTAGCCTCAATAATACGCATATTTGCTTGATGTGGAACTAACCAAGCAATATCATTATGGCTTAAATTATTTCTTTCCATAATTTCAACGGAAACATCAGCCATTTTTGAAACTGCATGTTTAAATACTGCTTGTCCCTCTTGATAAATATAATGTAGCCTTTCATCAACCGATTCGTGAGAAGCAGGAATACATGATCCACCCGCTTTCATATGCAAATGTTTACGACCCATACCATCAGAACGAGCAATGTAATCCTGAATACCAAAACCATCGGTTCCTGGCTCAAGCATAATTGCGGCTCCTGCATCTCCAAATAAAGGACAAGTAGTACGATCAGTATAATCAACAATTGAAGACATTTTCTCAGCACCAACAACAATTACTTTTCTATAATTGCCCGATTGCACATATTGAGATGCCGTAATTAAGGCATACAAAAAACCCGAACATCCTGCATTAACATCGAAATGAAATGCATTTTTAATTCCCACTTTATCAGCAATAATACTAGCTGTTGCCGGAAATGGCATGTCTGGAGTAACTGTTGCACAAATTACTAAATCAATTTCATCGGGTGATGTATTTGTTTTTTCAAGCAATTGTTTAACTGCGCGCTCGCCCAGAAAAGAAGTACCTTCTCCTTTTTCCTTTATTATTCTGCGCTCTTTGATACCTATTCGAGTCATTATCCACTCGTCAGTTGTATCAACCATTTTACATAACTCGTCATTATTTAAAACGTATTCAGGCAGAAATGCTCCCACCCCTGTAATCATTGCTTGAATTTTCGACATTATTGATAGAGTTCTATTAGTTTTTCAGAAACTTTCGCTTCAATTACATCTTTTGTTTTATGAATCATGGTTGTAATAGCTCTTGGACTAGAAGCTCCATGACCAATTATTACGGTTGAATTCACTCCCAAAATAGGAGTTCCACCATAAATTTCAGGATTGAATTTATCAAAAAACTCGTCCTTAATTCCACGCATTAAAAGTATTTTGTAAATACTCTCTGCTTCCTTAAGAACCACATTTCCTGTAAATCCATCACAAACAATAACATCGGCCGGACAATCGCCCAATAAATCATTTGCTTCAACATTTCCAATAAAATTGAAATCTTTTGTGTCTTTCATTAGTTCATAAGTGCTTTTCACAATAAGGTTACCCTTTTGCTCTTCAGAACCAATGTTAAGTAATGCCACCTTAGGTTTTTCAACACCATATACACTATTTGCATACACTGAACCTATAGACCCATATTGATACAATACATCGGGTCTGCAATCTGGGTTAATACCCACATCGAGCAACAATGCAGGTTTCCCCTCAAATTGCGGCAGCTCTGTTGAAATGCAAGGTCTAATAATACCTGGAATTGATTTTATGGTGTACATAGCACCTACCAACATAGCTCCTGTGTTTCCTGCACTTGCAAAACCATCAATCTTTTTCTGGTAAAGCAATTTGAAACCTATTGCTAAACTTGAATTTGGCTTTGCCGCAAAAGCTTTTGCCGGATGATCACCCATACCAATACATTCATCAGTATGAACAATCTCGAATTTATTGGAATCTACATTTTGACTACGAAGAATTTCTTTAATTTTTTCCTCATCACCAATAAGCACCAACTGTACATCGTCAGATAATTCCTCCCGGGCTTGAATCGCACCTAGAACTGTTGTTTTAGGTGCGAAATCGCCACCCATTATATCAATACCTATCCTCATTAAAAGCCTTTTTGGTTAGCTGCAAATTATGCAGTTACTAGTTTCTCTACTGCTAATTTTCCACGATAAAATCCACACTCGGGACATACGTGATGATATCTTACAGCAGTACCACAGTTTGAACAACTTGCTAGAGTTGGAGCAACAGCTTTGTAATGAGTTCTTCTCTTATTTCTTCTAGTTTTCGAAATCTTGTGTTTAGGATGTGCCATTTTAAAATCGCTTTAAATTTTAATTAATTAAATCTCTCAGTTTATCCCATCGGGGATCGTCTATCTCGTCTTCTTCTTTTATACTTGCTTTGTTTATTCTGTTCAGCATTTCTTTATTACATAAGGATTTGCCGTTTTCATCTTCAGGGTGAAATTTTTGTATCGGAACACTTAAATTGATAAATTCAGATATATATTTCGCTGCATCTAAATAATTTTCAGCTCCTGACAACCTAACCAATTCTTCAGTAAGCTCTTCAGATTCTTCGCCATATTCAAAATAAAGTTTTCCTTCGTATTCAATCGGAAGTTCAAATTCATCTAAACAGCGATCGCATTCAACAATTACAAAGCCCGAAATTTTAAAATCGCTTTCTAATCCAGTTGATCTTTTTAACAGATCAACCTGTGCTGTCAGCTGCCCTTTCCTTATGTCTCCTTCAGGAAATGCATCAAAGAAACTATCATCAACACTATATTGGTATTGATATTTTCCTTCATCCAATCCTCTGAATGGAATGTTATAATCCATTTTCTCCAAAATAAAATACGTGCAAAAGTAAAATTTAAATGCTAAATAAAAAAATTAGCGCGCAAATTTAAAAGAATCTCTCTACCTAACCAAATGAATTAGCTAATAATCAACTTATTTCGGCAAAACAATTTTAAAAGTAGTACCCTGATTGGGCTCTGAGCTCTGTACAAAAATCTTCCCTTTATGGTAGTTTTCAATTATCCGACGAGATAGTGACAAGCCCAGACCCCAGCCACGCTCCTTTGAAGTGTATCCGGGGTTAAAAATTACTTTTTGCTTTGTTTTTGAAATTCCTTTTCCAGTATCTGAAATTTCAATAAATATTTCTTTCTCATTATCAATTAAAGTAAGAGAAATTATTCCTTTTCCGTCCATGGCATCCACAGCATTTCGAATTAAATTTTCAATTACCCAGCTAAAAAGCGATTTATTAAGAGGAATAATTACTTCTTGATCGGTTTTAAATAAGGTGATAAACTCAATATTTTTAGAAACCCGTACTTTCATATATTCCACTGCATTTTCTAAAATATAACCCAAATTAGAAACTGGCAGCTCTGGTATAGAACCTATTTTTGAAAAACGTTCTGCAATCATTTGCAAACGATGCACATCTTTTTGCATCTCCGCAATATATGAAGTGTTTTGTTCCGAGGGTTCAATAATTTCGAGCCATGCCATTAATGAACTAATTGGGGTTCCCAATTGATGTGCTGTTTCTTTCGACATTCCAACCCAAACTTGATTTTGCTCAGCTTTACGCGAAGAACTAAAGGCAAAATAGGCTATTAAAATAAAAATTGAAATAATTCCCAACTGTATATATGGATAAATAGCCAATTGTTTTAAAATAGTAGAATCTTCGTAATAAATGAAATTTTTTCCTCCTAAAAAATTAACCTCAATAGGCGGAGTGCCTTTTTTCATTTTTTGCAGCCGCTTTTCTTCATATGCTTTTGTGACCTTTTTGTCATTCCCCAAATTTGAACTGCCAATTATTCGATCATTGCCATCGGTTAAAATAACAGGGATGGTTGTATTTTTTGATATTACATTTAGATAAAAATTAATGCCCTGTGGAACATCTTCACTGGCCAAATAACTTGTTGCCTCGGCCCAAACCTCCATTCGTTTGTGCTCCTCAACCTTCATTTTTTCAACCAGTTGATTGGTGTGTGTTAATGAAAAAATACCAATTGCAATTGCCATTAAAAATAAGGCAACCTTCCACTCCTTTTTATGTCGATAAAAATTCATTTGATACATAATGACTTGAAACGGGAAAATAGTAAAATTATTATTGGCTCTACAAGCTATTTCGCAGAAAGTTTTAAATTAATTTTTTTTATTTGTTTTTAACCGAGCAGTCCTAAGTTGCCTGTTTTTAGTTTCAATTTTACTACCTACTGCCAACTGCGAACCGCAGACTGAGAAATGCCTACTACAACCTGTTTCTCATTTAAACAATACAAGTTATCAAATAATTTCACACTAATTTAGTCAACAATTTTTTACTAATCGTCGTCCCACTCTATTTCAAATTCTGGTTTTTTTTCTTTAGGCTTATTTAATGTAGAATCTTTTTTAAACCATCCAAACTCCTTTTTAAGCACGGCTTTAAATTCATTTTTTTCTGCATTAAAATTGCTTTTAAGATTTTTCTTTATTCTTGATTTATCAAGCTTAACCTCTGATTTCCCATTGGTAGAAGTAACTAAAAACAACATAGGTTTTCTACCAAAGCCATCATCTTCAACCTTACCAAATTCCGATTGCTGCTTGTGTATATGTTCTGCTTTCCCTTTTAAAAAATCTGACAAATAAATTTTTAAATGGTATTCATAATCGCCATTAAATTTTTGCTGCCCATTTAACGAAATGTCAAAAGCAGAGCTTTCAATAGTCATTTCAGGAATATAAATAGTTTCATCGCTAATTAATAAATCGTTGTTTAATTCTGAAAACTTAATGTTCTCTAATTCATTAACTTCACTATATTTTGAAGCTTCCATGATGGGTTTAAAGTTGTTTAATTGCCCATCGGAAATGCGAATATGTCCCAAATAATCGATAGAAGAATTTAGCACCTTACTATTCTGAACCATAAATTGCAATTGAAAATCGGAGGTTAATCTTCCTGCAATATGACTGCTTGTAATGCTTTTTTGATTGAAGTTATCAAATGTTTCAAATAAATCTTTTACATCAATATTTGTTAGAATGGTATGTGTATTAAATTCAGTTTTGTCAGTTGATTTACTATTATATGTAACACTACTTAAAACCTTACCACCAAAGGCGTTGAATTGCAAATCGTCAACAGAAATATTTTTATTTAAATAATTGAATATTCCACTCACTCTTTTTGCATTTATTTTACCTTTTGTAAAGTCTAAAATTCTAAAACTTAAATGAACCTTGTAATCAACGTTTTCTTCTGATTCTTTTTCATCGTTAAAAAGCATTTCAAAGTTTTTATAATTTATGTTATCAGCAAAAACATCGGCATTAATAATCAATTGGCTCTTACTTTGAATAAACGGAAGCAAATTACTTATTGAACCTGTTCCGCTGGTTTTACTTGTATTTATTAGACCTTGAAATTTATTTACAGTAAGTATTGTATTATTTAACACAACATCAGTTTGTAAATCTTTAATGGAAAGGTTTTCTGAATTATAGAATCCTTCGGACAAATTAAACTTTCCGCTGTAAGTAAGCCTCGAAAAATCGGTGTTTTTAATGGAATCTGTAAAATTTAAATATCCAACACCAACAAATTCACCCTTTAGCCTTCCACCTATTTGAACTGTAGTTGCGTCATTTAATAAATTAAAAAGCTCTTTTAAATTAACATCGCAATTTGTTTGGATAGATATATAGGGTGAAGAAAAATTCTTGATTGAAAATGACCCCGACACAAAACCATCGTTTAAATTAAACTTAATGTTATGCAGCTCAACAACTGAGCTTTCTTGATTTCGTTGCGCACCATTTGAATAATATCCACCAATAAATACATTTTTTACCTCTATGTTTTTTGATGGGTTTTTTATTGTTGCGTTTTCAATTTCAAACTTTGTTTCAATTTTAGGTATGATTTTTTTTGTGAGTTTTCCTTTAACATATCCTGAGACTTTTAATTCACCATCACCTTCAAGGTCTTTTGCGCCCTCCAAATTCATAAGGTTTAGCAACTCGCTTATTTGAATATTATCGCCACTAAATTTCAAATCAACACTTGGTACTTTATTAAACAAGATTGAACCCGCAAGCTGAAAGTTTATAATAGAACTGCTTATGGTTCCAGAATTAATTAATAAGCTATCGTTTCTATATTGTAAGTCTAAATCTGCAGAGGTTTTACTTTTGGGCTGAAAAACAATATTTGCTTGTTTTACATAGTTTATATCTAATTTTCCTTTAGTAGCAATGGAAAAGTTGCTTTTATAAAACGCTCCAGAAACCACATATTTATTTGTAAAAAAACCAAATTCCGATTCTTTATATTTATTTATATAATTAAATTGAACCTGCTTAAACTGAAATTGATTAATTCGCACATCAATATTCGTATTTTCATTTTTTGTTGACGGTTTCATAGCATTTAAAATGGAGTAATTGTCTTTCCCATTCTTATCAATTAAAATATTTAGGGTGGCTTTTTCAAGACTAATTTTATCAAGTACATATTTGCTTTTTAAAAGAGGCAATATATTAAATGATAGAAATATTCGTTTTGCATGTAAAAGAGTATCGCCTGAGTCCCCACTAAAATGACTTGTGCTTAATTGTTTTGCCGAAAGAATGGTAACATTTTTTAATTCTAGCGTAGCTTTCGGAAAATTTCTCAGTAGCGAGAGATTAATTTCATCAACCAACACCGGAACATTTATGGTCTCATTTAATTCTTCAACAGCCCTCTGAGTTATTTTGTCTTCGATAATAAATGAAATAAGCACAAGTATTCCTGACAGTAGAACAAATACGATTATAATTTTTCCGAAAAATTTAAGCAACTTATTCATTATCTACTATCCTTATTTTAACTAATTTGCAACTATTATTACTAAATTTATCGCTTATAAAAAACAAACGAAATTAATTATTATACTTTAAACTCATTATTATGAATAGAATCATTTACACAATAATTTTATCAAGCTTGATTACATTATCATATTCACAACATACTAATGTAATGATTAGTGACGATAATTATCCAGAAGAACCTTCTATTTGTTTAAACTATTTAAACCCAAATTATATTGTAGCCGGGTCAAATATTGACAATTGTTATTTTTCGACAGATGCAGGATTAACCTGGACCTATAAAAAGCTTACATCAACCTATGGTGTGTGGGGCGATCCAGCAATAATCTCAGATAAGTATGGCAATTTTTATTTTTTACACCTTTCGAATCCCGATGAAGGAGAATGGATTGACCGTATTGTTTGCCAAAAAAGCACCGACCAAGGAGCCAACTGGAACAATGGCAGTTTTTTAGGCACCCCAAGCTCCAAAGAGCACGATAAACAGTGGGCTACCGTTGATTTTTCAAACAACACCATTTACGCAACATGGACTCTTTTTGATTTTTACGGGTCATCAAGCTCTAATGATAAAAGCAACATTCTTTTTTCAAAATCAACCGATAATGGTGAAACATGGACCGAACCCAAACAAATAAATGAATTATCGGGCGATTGTGTAGATGATGACAATACTACAGAGGGAGCCGTTCCTGCGGTTGGTCCAAATGGCGAAGTTTATGTAGCTTGGGCCAACAATAATAAATTATATTTTGATAAATCGTACGATGCCGGCGAAACCTGGTTAGATAATGATATACTAATTGGAGACCAACCAGGAGGTTGGGCTTATGATGTTCCTGGAATAAGCAGATGCAACGGATTACCCATTACTTGCTGCGATACCAGTTCGTCAGCTCACCGGGGAACTATTTATGTAAACTGGACTGATCAAAGAAACGGAACGGAGAATACCGATGTTTGGCTTTCGAAATCGAGTAATGGAGGAAATACTTGGAGCGACGCAATTAAAATAAATAATGATGAAACAGCAAGTCATCAATTTTTTACATGGATGACCATAGATCAAAGCAACGGGTATCTATATTTTGTTTTTTACGATCGTAGAAATTACACAACCCTATATACCGATGTTTATATGGCCGTTTCAAAAGATGGTGGTGAAACTTTTGAAAATTTCAAAATAAGTGAAAAGCCTTTCCTTCCAAATTCCGGTGTGTTTTTTGGCGATTATACAAATATTACCGCTTACAACGATATTATTCGACCTATTTGGACAAGATTACATAATGGTGATGGCGAAAGTGGATTGAGCGTTTGGACCGCAATTATAAAAACCGATTCAATTGGAGTTAATTATTCCGAACAACTACTGACAAAAGAGAATGAAATTTTCCCGAATCCATCTTCAGAAATGAACTATTTTTCATTTAAGCTAAAGCATGCTACGCATGTAAAACTTGACCTTTGTGATGCTTCGGGTAGAATTATAAAACAGTTAATTAATGAAGAAAGACCAGCAGGAAAATATATTTCGTCGATTAACATAAAGAATGAAAACTTAATTTCAGGCATTTATTTTTATTCATTAACAACCGACTTTAATAAATCAACACGAAAACTCATTGTTACAGAATAATAATTAAGCTTAAGTAATATTATACAGCTTGATACAATTCATATGTTTTAATTAGGGTTCATGCAAAAAAAACAAAAGCCACAACACGAATAGCAAATTTGGTTTTTGTGTAAATTGATAATTAAAGTACAAATAATGTTGAAAACCAAAAGAGCTATTTCTTCCAACACACGTCGTAAATTGATACCTTTACTTTGTATTAAAATTGAAAAATGGCATTAAGCTAGAACGAAAAGAAGAAAAAGAAATAATGCAAGAAAACAACTCACAAATCATTATATATCAAACAGAAAGTGGAGAAACCAAATTAGATGTTCGTTTACAGGACGAAACCGTTTGGCTTACTCAATTACAATTATGTGAGCTCTTTGACAAATCGAAAGCAACCATTAGCGAGCATATAAAACATATTTTTGAAGAAGGAGAACTGGAAGAAAATTCAGTTGTTCGGAATTTCCGAACAACTGCCCAAGATGGTAAATTAAATCTTCCTATGGCTTTTCTTCGGTCGGTGGCAAAAGAGGTGCAGCATTTACTTCTACCAAAAATTTTGTGTCTGATAAATGATCAGTTAGCTTGTGATTTACATATACAAAAAACTCATCAGGCATTTCAACATCCAAATCTATATACGCCCAATTACTAAACAAATCATTAGTGATAAAATCTGGCGGTCGGTTTGTAAATTGAATTTCTTTAAGTTCCTCTTCATTTTTATTTCGAACAATAACAAAAAACAATTTACGGTTTGTTTCATACTGACCATATCGCTCAACATAAAGTACTATTCGTCCGCCAGAAGCGTGGTCGCGAAAATAATTTCTCGATTCAAGATATCTTTCCTGTGTCCAGTTTTCTCTTTTTGCAGTATCCTGCATTAAAACAACTAATTGCCTGTAAGTCAAATAAGCAATATTTGTTTTAGGAAAAATACCAACTCCAAAATGAAATTCTAACTCCGAAAAAACTTCAGTAATTCGATGTCCATAGGTCACATATTCCGAACCTTCATAAAGTTGAATGCGTTTTAATGCCTGATCAACCTGTGCTTTGCTCATTAGGGCAGTAATAAGCAAAATTAATGTTAGTAGTTTTCTCATTTTAATTTAGGTTAAAAAATTATCATCTGAAAAAAATCAACTAATTAATATTTGTAGCTTGGTATATTAAATATATATTCTCTTTTTTACTTTGTTTCCATATTTGTTCACATCTCGATGAATAGTATCCTTCTTCTCCTGCCTCAACCAAAAGCTTTTTCTTCCCAGTTTTATTAGTAGAAAGCTCAACCGATCCTGATTCAACCGCGACCGAAATTTCACCATTTTTGTTAGTACTAACTCTGAATGATGTCCCTTTTACTTTAATAGCGACATCACCTACATTAATAATAATTTCTTTATCGGGCGATGAAGGAACCACAAAAAAAGCTTCTCCTTCAAGATTCATTTCCTTATTATATGCAAGCGATTTATTGTTTTTCATCTCAAGTTTTGATGATGGGTATAAATACACAATACTGCCATCCTTTAAGGTATCTTTTCTAAAAGTATCTTCATTGGTAACAAAAGAAACCATTTCAATGGCAGAGTTTTTTATAAACCAGCCCGATGCAATTAAAAGCAATAAGGTAGCAGCCACAGAAATTTGAAATAAATGTCTACGAACAAGTCCCCGCTTTCTTTCTTTTATTGCGTTTTTAATAGAGCTCCAAGCATTATTTACATCCCCTATTTGAGCAGTTGTAGTATCATCCCAAAAACACTTTACCTTCTGAAATAATTCCGCATTATCAGATGATTCAGACAAGCATTTTTCAAAATGTATTTTTTCATCTTCAGAAGCAATTCCACTGAGGTAATCAATGATATTATCGTATAATATATTTTCTTCTTTCTTCATTTGTTTGTTTCTTTAAATAGAACAGTTCTAAGAAGTTAATCCCTTATAATTTTTTCGCAGTCAGTAGATAAGTTCATATATACAGAGACAGTAATTATATGGCCAAATAAACAAAGTAGCTAGGCATGATGACATATTTAAGCTCTAAAAAGAACCTAAGGTCTTGTCTGCTTCTCTCTCAAAATGAGATTAAGTATTTAACTACTCACTTTTATAATTCTTTATAAAAACGTTTTAATTTTTTCTGTAAAAACAAGCGTGCCTTGCGCACCTGTACTTCAACTGTTTTTTCACTTATGTTTAAATTGTCTGCAATTTCACGATGTCTAAGACCATCTATTCTACTCAATTGAAAAATAATTCGCGCTCTTTCGGGTAATTGCTCTATGGCTTCATCAATTGCCTTTTTTAAATAAGGATTCGGCTCAATAGCTTTTTGGCTAACATCTTTGTAAAACTGAAAGTAGTAATGTTTATGCTGATTTACAACTTTTATGTGTCGTAGGTAGTTCAATGCTTGATTGTGAATACTTTTGTACAGATATGCGCGCAAATTAAATTCCTCGCTAAGCATTAACCTTTTGTCCCAAGCTGATAGAAAAGCTTCCTGCACTAGTTCCTCAGCAGCCTCTTCTTCCTTAACAAAGGAATATGCATAACTAAGCAATTGAGAATATAGCATCTCAAAAACAATTTTAAAAGCTTCTTGATTTCCGCTTTTAATTGCTACGTGATATGGATTCGTTCCTCCCGACAAATGACGTTTTTGCTTAGTTTATCATTAATTCGGCTAGCAATCCCAACTGCTGAAAACAGTTAACTTAAGGGGGTTGCTTAAAAATATTTTTCGGG